>CAZAPC010000056.1:5210-6871 GCA_964486875.1 uncultured Planctomycetales bacterium | reverse complement strand
TATGCGGGATAAAGTGCGGGCTTAAAGACATGAGCCCGATTGCGGTAGAAAAGGGTTTTACTGAAAGGTATCTCGCAAAACCTGATAAAAGGAGTATAAGTAAAAAGATTAAAGATTCGTTTAACAGAGTCTCGAAGAGAAAAGACCTGGTTATAGTAGAAGGTACCGGACATGCCGGCGTAGGTTCTGTTTTCGATCATTCCAATGCAACCGTAGCCAGGCTTTTGGGGTGTAAGGTGATACTTATATCTTCGGGAGGGGTCGGCAGGCCTATAGATGAGATTTTTCTTAATAAGAGCCTTTTTGAGAGGGAAGGGGTAAAGTTGTTGGGGGTAATTATCAATAAGGTACTTCCTTCTAAGTTTGAGAAGATAAACCGGCTTGTAAGATGCGGGCTTGAGAAAAAGGGGATAAATGTTTTGGGAGTATTGCCTTATGACCCGATGTTATCAAGGTCCACTTTTGAACAGATTATTGAGGAGACTGATTTTGAAGTTCTTTGCGGTAAGGAGTTCCTTGAGAACCCGATATCGCGGGTTATCGTAGGGGCTATGGAGCCCGGTGATGCCTTAAGATATATAACTGATGGGAGTTTGATGATTACTCCGGGGGATAGGAAAGATATGATTAGTGCTGCTTTAAGTACTTTCTGTGAAGATGATCCTAGAAGGCTAAAGATTTCCGGAATAATCTTAACCGGAGGCATTATGCTTCAGGATAATTTAATGGAGCTATTGCAAAAAGCGCAGATTCCGGTGTTAATGGCTAAAGAAGATACTTATGATGTTGCTACTTCGGTGTATGATTTAACGGTGAAGATAAGGCCCTGCGATAAGGATAAAGTCGAGGCGGTAGTAAAATTAGTCAAGGAGAACGTTGACCTAAAAAAGATATTGAAAGGTATGTAGAATGGATACTATAACTAAAATTCGCAGCTTAGCGGCAAATAATATTAAGTCTATAGTTCTGCCTGAATACAATGACTCCCGCGTCAAAGAAGCCTGCCGTATAATTAACCAGGAGGGCATTGCGCGCGCAACTCTATTTACCCCCGAGATGATTGATAATAATGAAAAGGAGCGCTATGCAAGCGAATACTACGAGGCTTATAAGGGTAAGGATATAGATATAGAAACTTCCAGGAAACTATTCAGCGGGCCATTGTATTACTGCGCGATGATGGTCAGTGAAAATAAATTCGACGGTTTTGTGGCCGGGGCTTCCCATACATCTTCTGATGTAATCAGGGCGTGCATGCGTTGCATGGGTATAGATGAACGGATTACAATAATCTCGAGCTGTTTTATAATGGCCGTCCCCGGATGCCCATACGGGGAAGGCGGCACTTTTATTTTTGCGGATTGCGGCGTTATCCCTGAACCTAACGCCCGGCAGCTATCGCGCATAGCTTTTTCCGCAGCCGAATTAGGCCGGAAGGTATTGAATTTAACTCCCCGGGTAGCTTTCTTAAGTTATTCTACAAAGGGTTCTGCTAAAATTAAATCAGCTGAAAAAATCTCTGAAGCCTTAAGATTGCTAAAAGAACTATCCCCGGATGTTTTAGCTGACGGGGAGTTGCAGTTGGATTCCGCAATTGTCCCGGAAGTAGCCCAGATAAAATACCCGAATAGCCCGTTGGCGGGAAAAGCGAATATACTAAT
>CAZAPC010000056.1:0-5110 GCA_964486875.1 uncultured Planctomycetales bacterium | reverse complement strand
TTGAGTAAAGGCATAATTGAGCATATTGCCGAGAAGGGGTCTAAGGTAAAAAGCCACCATGAAGGCCTTAAACTGCTTTTGGGAGGGGTAAAGTCTATTGATGCCGTAGGCCATAGAGTAGTACATGGCGCAGAATCTTTTACTAAACCCGTATTAATTAATGATAGGGTGATAAGCGAAATCAAAAAATGCTGCGTAATTGCGCCTTTACACAATCCGGCTAATCTAACCGGCATAATGGCCTGCAAGAAATTACTCCCCGGCATAAAGCAAGCCGCTATTTTTGATACTGCCTTTCACCAGAGCATTCCGGAGCATGCGTATATTTATGGTCTCCCGTATGAGTTTTACGTAAAGTTCGGGATCCGTAAATACGGCTTTCACGGTACAAGCCATGAATACGTAGCGAATGAAGCAGCTAGAATTTTGGGCAAACCGCTAAAAGAATCAAAGATTATTACCTGCCATCTTGGTAATGGATGTAGTATTGCGGCTGTAAGTCACGGAAGGTCAATTGATACAAGCATGGGCTTTACTCCTCTTGAGGGATTAGTAATGGGTACCCGTTGTGGGGACATCGATCCTGCTTTGATTACATATATAATGCATAAAAAGAATATGCCTATTAAGGATATGGATTATTTATTAAACTACTTAAGCGGGCTTAAGGGGATATCAGGGATAAGCAATGATATGCGTGTTTTAGAAAGTAATTCAAGGCAGGGTAACAAACGCGCAAAGCTTGCGGTAGATGTGTTTGTTTACAGAATTAAAAAGTATATCGGAGCGTATATGTCTGTCCTCTCAGGATGCGATGCAGTTGTTTTCACTGCGGGGATAGGAGAAAACCAGAAGGTAATACGCCAAAGGGTTGTAAAAGGCCTATTCAATAATCTTAAAAAAGCGCCTAAGGTTTTGATCATTCCTACAGATGAAGAGCTGATGATAGCAATTAAAGCCTACCAGCTTGTTAAAGCTTAAATTTTAGAGGAGGATAATTGAAAAAAGCGGTTATGGTTATTTCCCACGAAGGTTTCCGGGATGAGGAGCTTCTTCAACCAAAAGAGGTTTTAGAAAAAAACGGCATAGAGGTTAAAGTTGCTTCAACCGATCTGGCTCTGGCTAAGGGTAAGCTAGGAGCCAGTATAAAACCGGATATTTTATTTAAAGATGTAAACATGTCAGATTTTGATGCGATAATATTTATAGGCGGGCCCGGATGCGTAACATACTGGAATGATCATTACGCGCATAAATTATTAAGCGAATCAGCTTCTTCCGGTAAAATAACTGCCGGTATATGCGGTGCCGCTGTGACATTGGCAAGAGCCGGAGTATTGACAGGAAAGCGGGCTACTGTTTTTCCGGGAGAGTCAAAAGAATTAATTAATAACGGAGCTGATTATACCGCTCGCCCGTTTGAAAGAGATGGTAACATAATTACCGCTTCTGGCCCGGCTGCAGCTTATGTTTTCGGTAAAGAGATCGCAGCTGCATTAAGAGAATAGGAGATTTGAATGTTGAGAATAATGTTAAAATCAAAGATTCACCGCGCCTCTGTTACAGAGGCAAATCTTTATTATGAAGGAAGCATTACTATTGATGCCAAATTGATGGAAGAAGCGGATATTCTTGAGAATGAGAAGGTGGAGGTGCTTAATATTAATACCGGTCAGCGCCTTGAAACCTATGCGATTAAGGGTAGGGCAGGAAGCGGGGTAATCTGTCTTAATGGCCCTGCGGCTCGCGGCGCAAGTGTCGGGGATGAGGTAATTATCCTTTCTTATGTTAGTATTGATGATGAAGAAGCAGGTAAGTTAAAACCCAAGGTAGTAAAAATAAATGGAAAAAACAGAATTAAAGATTAGAATATACCCGGACCAGGTATTAAGAAAAAGGTCTTTTATGGTAAAGGAGGTCTCTAGCCGGCATCGCGATATCTTAAGCAGGATGTCCCAACTTATGTATGAAGGCGATGGCATAGGGTTGGCAGCACCTCAGGCAGGAATTAACGAGATGTTAATTGTGGTTGATATAGGAAGCGGGCTATATAAATTAGTCAATCCCAGGGTTGTAGAATCTTCCGGTAGGCAGGTTAACCAAGAGGGGTGTCTGAGCGTGCCGGGGATATGTATAAAAGTAAGACGCGCAAATAAAGTTAAGATTAAAGCACAGGATGAATACGGAAAGCCGTTAAATATTGAGGCTGAGGGATTGCTAGCCTGTGTCTTGCAGCACGAGATAGACCATCTTAAGGGCAGGCTTATTGTAGATTACGCTTCTTTGTTGGAAAGGCTTAAGATAGGTAAAACCTTAAAAAAACTTAGTGCTAAGACCTGTCAGCTTTATCTATAATTATGTTAGGAATAATGGGGTGGATTGTTTATGAATGATGTGATTATTGTTGGAGCGGGCCCGGCTGGCTTAACCGCAGCCCTTTATTGCGCCAGATTTAAGCTTCAGGCAAGAGTGTTTGAAAAGTTCTCTCCGGGTGGCCAGATTCTGCTTTCTCCTTCAATAGAGAACTACCCGGGTTTTCCTGAAGGCGTATCTACCTTTGAGTTAATGGATAAGTTTAAGAATCAGGTTGAAAGCTTAGGCCTAAAAATAGAAACCCAGAATATTTTAGGGGTAAATCCTGAGGAAAACTTTTATAGGGTAAAGTCCGAATTAGAAGTTTTTGAAGCAAAAACAGTTATTGTCGCAAGCGGAGCTTTTTCTAAGAGATTGGGCGTAGCGGGAGAGGAGGGTCTTATCGGCAAGGGAGTTTCTTATTGCGGCACCTGTGACGGCCCTCTCTTTAAAGATAAGGATATTGCGGTTGTTGGCGGAGGAGATAGGGCGCTGGAAGATGCTATATTCTTGTCCGTATATGCAAGTAAAGTTTACCTTATTCATCGCCGTAATGAATTTCGCGCCTCCGGTATATTGGTAGATAAGGCCAGAAAAATACCAAAGATTGAATTTGTGCTAGATTCTATTGTTGAAGAGGTAGCAGGAAAAACGAAAGTTAGCGAAGTTAAAATTAAAAATATTAAAACCGGACTGAATTCAAGGATTCCCTGCCAGGGGGTTTTTATTTTTGTAGGCATAGAGCCGAATACGGGATTTATAAAGAATATATTGGATACCAATGAAACAGGATTTATAGCCGTAAATCAACAGATGCAAACATCAAGGGAGGGGGTATTTGCTTGTGGAGATTGCGTGAAAAAAAGCCTTTATCAGGTAATAAGCGCATGCGCAGAAGGCGCAGTTGCCGCAGACTCCGCACATAAATATCTTTTAAAAAATGACTAAGTCCCCTACGTCTAATAAAAAGCTGAAAGACTGGGTAGAGAAGATGGCGAAGCTCTGTAAATCAGCAAGTATTGTATGGATAAACGGCACAGAAGAGCAGAGGGCTGTGTTGGAGGCAGAAGCGCAAGAAACAGGAGAGTTGATTGAGCTAGACCAGAAGAAACTTCCGGGATGTTTTCTTCATCGGACCGCCATTGACGATGTGGCGCGCACTGAACACCTTACTTTTATATGTACGAAGAAAAAACATGATGCCGGACCGAATAATAATTGGATGGCTCCTCAGGCTGCTTATAGAAAGGCCAGGGGTATATTTAAGGGCGCGATGAAGGGAAGGGCTATGTATGTCATTCCTTTCTCTATGGGCCCGGTAGGCTCTGAGTTTAGTAAAATCGGCGTAGAGCTCACCGATTCCCTTTACGTAGTATTGAATATGCTTATTATGACCCGGGTTGGTAATGCAGTATTAAAAGAGCTGGATAAAGGCAGGGATTTTACTAAATGCCTTCATTCTAAGGCAGAGCTTGATATAAATAAGAGGCTTATATTGCATTTTCCTGAGGATAATACTATTTGGAGCGTTGGTTCAGGTTATGGAGGAAATGTGCTTTTAGGCAAAAAATGCCTGTCGCTGCGTATCGCAAGTTTTATCGCCCGGCGTGAGCATTGGCTGGCAGAACATATGTTAATTATGGGAATTGAAGAGCCTAATGGCCATATTGAATATATTGCTGCTGCTTTCCCGAGCGCCTGCGGAAAAACAAACTTGGCAATGCTTGTTCCTCCGGAAGGTTTAAAAGTGAAGGGTTACCGGATTTGGACGGTAGGCGATGATATTGCCTGGATGCGCGTAGATTCTGACGGAGCCCTTTGGGCGATTAATCCTGAGTCAGGGCTTTTCGGCGTTGCGCCCGGCACTAATTCCAAGACTAACCCGAATATGGTTGAGACGATTAGAAAGGATACTATTTTTACTAATGTTTTGTTAAAGCCTGATAATACCGTATGGTGGGAGGGTACTGATGAAGAAGCCCCCGCGGAGGGTATTGATTGGCAGGGCCGTCCATGGAAACCAGGGATGACAGATGCAAAAGGCAGGGCTGTGTTGGGGGCCCATCCTAATTCCCGTTTTACTGTCTCGATTAAAAATTGTCCCTCAGCCTCTTTTAGGCTTGAACAGCACCATGGGGTTCCTATCTCGGCGATTGTTTTTGGGGGGAGGAGAGCCCATTTAGCGCCGCTAGTTTATGAGTCGTTTAACTGGCAGCATGGAGTTTTTATAGGGGCAACTATGGCTTCTGAGCGGACTGCTGCGCAAGTAGGAGAACTGGGAGAAATAAGGCGCGATCCTATGGCAATGTTCCCTTTTTGCGGATACAACATGGCGTATTATTTCAGGCATTGGTTAAATATGGGTAAGCGTATGCCAAAGGCGCCTAAGATATTCCACGTTAATTGGTTCAGGACAGATAAGAACGGGAACTTTCTATGGCCGGGATTTACAGAGAACTTAAGGGTTCTGGAGTGGATACTGGACCGTTGCAATAATAAAGTAGGTGCGCTTAAGACCGAAATAGGTTATGTGCCGTATGCCGCGGATATCGATATGACGGGCTTAGGCCTTTCAGATGGTGCGCTGGAAAAACTATTAGAGGTTAGTCCTGGGGAGTGGATGGCAGAATTGAAAGGCATTAAAAAATTCTTCAGCCAGTTTAAGAAAGATTTTCCCGATGAGCTTTGGGAGGAGTACGAAAATTTACAAAAGAGGGTTAAATCAAATGGCTGAAAAAGTTTTAATAACCACTGATTT
>CAZAPC010000055.1:0-6910 GCA_964486875.1 uncultured Planctomycetales bacterium | reverse complement strand
AACCGCCCTATCCAGCTTGGGAAGCTGGTGTTCTACCGATGAACTACGCCCGCAAGTTTAATCGGACAATACCCTCCGCACATGGTGCAAACTTCATTATCTGAAGGTTTAGAAGATAAACGGTACTCTTTAGCCTTATCCGGATCTATGGATAAGGCTATCTGTTTATGCCAGTTACGATTTCTCCTGGAAAATGACATTTGCCTATCCCGGTCAATTGACCCCTTGCTACCTTTAACTATATCTGCCGCATGCGCTGCTATCTTAGAAGCTATTACGCCCTCTTTTACATCAAGAAGCGATGGATGCCTTAAGTGTTCGGCCGGCGTAACATAACAAAGAAAATCCGCTCCATATCCGGCGGCAACCGCGCCGCCGATAGAAGCAGTAATATGATCATATCCGCTTGCGATATCCGTAACTAACGGCCCTAAGACATAAAAGGGGGCATTATGACAGAGCCTTTTCTCCATTACTATATTTTCCTGTATTTTATTTAAAGGGACGTGGCCTGGGCCTTCGATCATAACCTGTACGTTCTTTTTTCTGGCGCGAAGGGCAAGCCCTCCTAGGATCTTAAGTTCCGTAAACTGCGCCTTGTCGTTTGCATCCAGGATTGAACCCGGGCGCATTCCATCGCCTAAGCTTAATACTACATCATATCTGTAAGCAATATCGAGGATTTTATCAAAATGCTCGAAGAACGGATTTTCTTTCTTATGCATTTTAATCCAGCCGGCCAATATCGCCCCGCCCCTCGAAACAATGTTAAGAATCCTGCGGCTTTCTTTAAGGCTCTTAAGGCTCTTTTGGGTTACTCCCGCATGAATAGTAAAGAAATCAACCCCCTCCTTTGCTTGAGACTCAAGGACATCCAGCATATCCCGGTAATCAAATTCTAAAAGATTCCCTTTTTTTTGCGCGCGTACCGCCAGTTCGTAGACCGGAACGGTTCCTACGGGAATAGAGGATTTCTTGATCACCTGTTTACGCATCTCTTTTAAATTTCCGCCTACGCTTAAATCCATGACTGCATCCGCGCCGTATTTTATACAAACAGCGAGTTTTTTTAACTCATCTTTAATGCTGAATTTGTCGGTAGATGTGCCGATATTTGCGTTGATTTTAGTTAAGACACCTTTACCTACTGCGCAAGGTTTCGCCAGAGAGCGGACATTATTCTGAAGTATGACCGTACTTCCGCTTTTAACATTTTTCATAAGCTCTAGCGGATTTATTGCCTCTGCCTTAGCAATTTTTTTCATTAAATCGGTGAGTTTATTTTTTCTTGCGTTCTCTAATTGGGCCATCGCGTGATTTTATTTATGGATTGTTTTTCTGTTTCGTATATTTTATAACGAAGCTCTTTAAATCCTATTGAAGTTTTTGAGTTAGCCAATTTACTGAATTCTTCCAGGACCCTAACCGACTCCTTGGCCCTTTGAATATTAGCTAAGAAAATATCTTTTACCCCTGATCTTTCAAGCTCGCCGGCTTTAATGCGCCTCCCTGTATCTTTACGGCTGTCGCGTTCTTTAATAAAAAGCGCTCTTGGGCCGAGTGAATCTGCCAGGGTGGTTAATTTATGCCTGATTCTCTTAAACTTAACAGTTAAGCTCCTGCTATTCAGGCTGAACCTGCAGATATCTTCGCAAACGCGCAAGCCCTCTTTTGCCCGGTTTATGTTAGCATCAATAATGCGCTTAATAACTTTTTGCTTTAGCAATTTTATTTATAAGATTGGTGGTAGAGAGGCCCTTACACAGCTTTACAGTTAACACCCTGCCGCCGTAGCTTTTGACAAAATCATTACCTATTATTTCTTTTTTGTTCCAGTCAGCGCCTTTAACCAGTATATCAGGCCGGATTCTTTTTATAATATTCAGAGGGGTATCTTCCTTAAATATCAGAGCAAAATCAACACTCTCTAGCGCAGCCACAAGGCTTAAACGATTTCTCTCTTTTACGATTGGCCGGCTGCTCCCTTTAATTCTTTTTACCGAAGAATCGCTATTTATCCCTACGATCAGAATATCTCCCTTATTCTTAGATTCTTCAAGGTACTTAGCATGGCCATAATGCAAGAGGTCAAAGCATCCGTTTGTAAAGACTACTCTCTTGCCTTGCTTTTTAAGCTTTGGAATTACGCTAAGCAGAAAACTTAAAGTTTTTGTTTTATCCTTTATCGAACGCCGGACTCTTCTATTAACTCGCATATTATATGCCCGATTAAAATATGGCATTCCTGTATTCGCGCTGTCACTGCCGAAGGGACAATTAGGGATATATCCGATTGAGAGGATATATCCCCTCCGTCACATCCGGTCAAAGCTATTGTAAGAAGGCCCATCTTCTTAGCCTGCTTTAACCCCAAGGCTACATTTTTAGCTTTCCCGCTTGTCGATATCCCTAACGCTACATCGTGTTTTACCGCTAAGGCTTCGACCTGGCGCGCAAAAACAATATCGTAGCCAAAATCATTGGCCAGGGCGGTTATTATTGAAATATTTACCGTAAGAGATATTGCCGGCAATGCAGGGCGATCCTTTTTAAACCTCCCTACAAGCTCTGCCGCAATATGCTGCGCGTCGCTGGCAGAACCGCCGTTGCCAAAAATGATCAGCTTCCCTCCTTTTTTTAGGGAAGCAATTATTCCGCTCGCTATTTCAACAATTGAGCTAATATTGTCTTTAAGGAGTTCCTCTTTTACCCGTATGCTCTCTAAAATGGCATCTTGTATAATCTCGCGCATTTTATCTGCCTCTTTCTAGCCGGAAAAAACTCTGGCAATATTATATAGCTCTAGGTCCACGGTTTTAAGTTCTTTAACCGCATCTTTTAATGGCACATCAATTATTTTTATTCCTTGGAGAGCTACCATTCTTCCAAACTTCTTATCCTTAATTAATTCTACTGCTTTTACTCCCAGCCTTGTGCCAAGCACGCGGTCAAATGCAGTTGGCGAACCGCCTCTTTGAAGGTGCCCCAAAACAGCTACCCTGGTTTCATAACCGGTTTTCTTTTCAATTTCTCCGGCTAAAGCCTCTCCTATGCCTCCGAGGCGCACGTGTCCAAAGGCATCCAACTTTTGTTCCTGAAGAACCGTCCCCTTCTCTTTAAACTGAGCACCTTCAGCCACCACTACAATGCTAAAAACCTTTCCGCGGGAATGCCTTTTATTTATTATGCCGCAGACCTCTTCAAGATCTATAGGAACTTCGGGGATCAACGTTACGTCAGCTCCTCCGGCAATCCCTGCTTCAACCGCAATCCAGCCCGCATGCCTGCCCATAACTTCAACAACAATAACCCGGTGATGGCTTTCAGCAGTAGTGTGCAGCCGATCGATCGATTCGGTTGCAATATTTAATGCGGTATCAAAACCAAAGGTATAGTCTGTAGCCGAGAGGTCATTATCTATAGTTTTAGGTACTCCGACAAGATTAGTTAATCCGTCATCGAATAATTTTGAAGCTACACCCAGGGTATCCTCTCCGCCAATTGCGATTAAAGCGTATAAGCCCATCTTTTTGAAATTATCTTTAACCTTTTGGACATAGCCCTCTTTTTTATAAGGATTAGTCCTTGAGGTGCCTAAGATGGTCCCGCCTTTATTAAGAATGCCGGAAACAGAATTGATGTCTAAGGGCATAGTAATATTTTCAACCAGGCCTTTCCAGCCGTCTTTTATTCCTATGAATTCATACCCCTCTAGAAGCCCTTTTCTTACCGCTGCCCTAATAACCGGATTTAATCCCGGGCAATCACCGCCGCCAGTTAATATTCCGATCCTTTCCATTTTACCTTTTTCTCCTTGTTTAGTTATGGTCTTCCGTATCCGGTGAAAGGCGGTACGGCACTCTCCTTCTCCTGCTCTCTTCTTTTCTTCTCCTCGAGAGCAACAATCTTAGCTACATGTATTTTAACTATAATCTGTTCCTCTATACCTAAGACCTCTTGTATGCGTGCCTTTGCAATATCCTGAAGCCGCAAAGTCAACTCAGGGATATTTACCTCTTTGTTTAAGATTACCCTTAAATCAACAATAATGCCTTTTTTAGTAGCGATTACGTCCGGCCGAAGCTCCTTAATCTCAGGGATAATCCCGGTAAGCCTGCGGATTAAATCTTCAACTGCAGAAAGGGCTATTGTTACCTCTCCTGATGCAGTAGAAAAAGCTATTGTCTTTTCCCTCTGGAGACGGCCGAGGATTAATTGCGCAAAAGAAAAGCTGATTAAAACCAGAAGCAAGCCTGAAAGCCCTGTGATAACCCTGGAATTAAGGCTGCTTTGAAGGTAAATAAGAGTGTTGTTAATATCCTGCGGAGGCAACAGGCCCAATGCAAGGGCAATCAGGATAATGCCTATTAGGGTTATAACTGTTGCGTAAAATAATATGCCTAGGACAGTAAATATCCTCATGATTAACCCCTTTCTATGCCGGTTACATTAATATTGATATCTTTGACCGAAAGATTAGTCATCTTCTCCAGGGCCTGCCGTACATTATCCTGAACCATGCCAGCTATCTCAGGAATATTAAAGCCGTATTTTACCGATAGTGGGATATCCACCTTAACTTCTTCGTTTTTATTAATATCGACCTTTATGCCAGAACCTCCCTTGTTACCTAAGAGCTCCATAATCCTTGCCTTAAGGCCTTTACCCACGGATTTAACCCCGGGGATATCAGTAGCGGCGATAGAGGCAATGGATGAAATAACATTTTTATGAACCCGGATTAAACCTAAGTCTGTTCGCGATTCTTCTTGGTTCAACTTTTAGTCCCCCCTGACTTCTTCTTTTAACATGTCCTGGACAAAATGCGTAGAGATGTCTCCTTTTAAGAAAAGAGGATTCTCCATAAGTTTTAAATGAAAGGGTATGGTTGATTTTATTGGAGAGATATGAAACTCGCTTAAAGCGCGGTGCATAGTCTTAATTGCCTCCTGGCGGTTTGCCCCGTGCACGATAAGCTTCGCAAGTAAAGAATCATAATATGGGGGCACTACGTATCCAGCGTATAAATGCGTATCTACCCGGACATTTGGGCCACCCGGCAACACCAGAGTCTCTATTTTGCCCGGTGAAGGCATAAACCCTGCATCGGGATCCTCAGCGTTAACCCTGCATTCAATCGCAGCGCCTTTAATATGTATATCCTCCTGATGAATCTTCAGCCTCTCCCCGGAAGCCACTTTTATCTGCTCTTTAATTAAATCTATGCCCGTAACCATTTCTGTTACAGGATGCTCTACCTGGATACGGGTATTCATTTCCATGAAATAAAAATTGTTTGTTTTTGTGTCCAGTAAAAATTCTATGGTCCCGCAACTGACATAATTTACGGATTTCATCCCCTTTATCACTAAATCCCCAAGCCTCTTACGCATCTTACTGTCTACAACAGAGGAAGGCGATTCTTCGAGCAGCTTCTGGTGCCTTCTTTGAATACTGCAATCTCTCTCTCCTAACTGGAGTATATGACCGGACTTATCAGCAACAATCTGTACTTCTATATGGCGAGGTTTCTCTATATACTTCTCAATATAAACATTTGAGTTTCCGAAATTAGCTTCTGCCTCTGATTGAGCGGTTATAATGCTAGAGACTAATGTAAGGTCATTATGGCAGATACGCATGCCTTTTCCGCCGCCGCCGGCAGTTGCTTTAATGATTACCGGATAACCTATTGATTTGGCAGTTTTTAACGCCTCTTCTTTATTTTTAATTGCGGAAGCGCTGCCAGGGACAATTGGAAGGCCTGCCTTGTGCATTGAGGCCCGGGCTGCCATCTTGTCTCCCATTAACCTGATATTTTGAGGAGTGGGCCCGATAAAAGTTATTTTGCATGACTCGCAAATTTCAGCAAAATGCGGGTTCTCCGCTAAAAAACCGTAACCGGGATGTATGGCCTCTACATCAGTAATTTCTGCTGCGCTGATAATGGCAGGGATATTAAGATAGCTGCTTGAAGAAGGGGCGCCTCCGATACAGACAGCCTCATCTGCGAAGCGGACATGCAAAGAGTCTCTGTCTGCCTGGGAGTATATCGCAACCGTGCGAATTCCAAGTTCACGGCAGGCGCGGATAATCCTTAGGGCTATTTCGCCACGGTTAGCAATAAGTATCTTGGAAAACATCTGATTTTTTAAAGAGGCTCGATTAAAAATATAGGCTGGCCAAATTCAATAGGCTCAGCATTATCTACCAGGACTTCCAGGATTTTTCCTTTCACCTCTGCCTTGATCTCATTCATTAACTTCATTGCCTCGATTATGCAGATAACCTGGCCGGGCTCTACGTTCTGCCCGATTTCAACATATGGAGCAGACTCAGGGCTAGGCGCCCGGTAAAAAGTACCAACCATAGGAGATTTTATCTCTACAGAATTCGTATCCTGCTCTTTAATTTGCTCTTTACCTTGCTTTGCCGCAGACTCAAAGACTCTCTCCCTTTCCATTACAACCGGACCGCTGAAAGACTCTACCCCGGAAGGAGTTTTCTTAAGCCTAATACGCATGCCATCTTTCTCTATCTCTAGCTCCATAAGGCCATTTTCATTCATAAGGTTAACCATCTCTTTTATTTCTTTAATATTCATTGTATCCTTCCTTCTTTTTAATTAACCCTTTCAACATACCCTGCGGTGCGGGTGTCTACCTTTATTTTATCTCCCACATCAATAAAAAGCGGAACTTGAATGGTTGCGCCGGTCTCTACCTGAGCAGGCTTAGTCCCGCTTTTAGCAGTATCACCCTTTATCCCCGGCTCAGTATGCGTAATCTCAAACTCTATAAAATTAGGGAGGTTAATAGATAATACATTTTCTTTATAAAAACAGCCTAGAACCTCCAGGTTGTCTTTTAGAAACAGTTTATTCTCTCCCAAGGCCTCTTCTGAAATAGCT
>CAZAPC010000054.1:0-7099 GCA_964486875.1 uncultured Planctomycetales bacterium | reverse complement strand
TTTACATTATCTATTTCTCGTTTGTAGCCGCAATATTAAGGTTTTTTACCCCTGCGGCATTTAATATATCCAGGACGTCTACGATATCTTTAAAACGCACTAGTCTGTCAGAGCTTACGATAACCGCTAATCCCGGGTTATCCGATCTCTTCATAACAATTTTTTCGCGCAAATCTTTTTTAGTTACAGACTCCTGGTCAAGATAGATAACCCCTTCATTATTTATAGTAATATTCGCCTGATTTCTACCCTCTATAGGCCTGGCGGATTGCGCCTGAGGGAGCCTTACTTCCAGTTTCTTGACACGATAGGGGTTAAAGGTATAAAGAAGGCTGAAAGAGATAAAAAAGAAAATAAACATATTCAGGATAATGTCCGTCATCACTACTGACTCAAATTTCTCAAGATGGGTCCTGCGCCCCGCTATTTTCATGTATTTTTTCCTTCTCTTGACTCAGCGATAACCTCAAGGAGCTGGATACAATGATTGGAGAGATCGTTAGAGACGGATTTGATGCGGCTTACGAAATAATTATAGCATAAATAAAGGGGGATTGCCACAATCAGGCCTGCGGCAGTAGTAATCATTGCCTCATAAATGCCTGCGGCTAAAAGGCTGACTGTGACATTTGCGCCTGAACGCTCCCAGGACATAAAAGCCTTGATTAATCCGGTAATAGTCCCCAGAAAACCCAATAGAGGCTCAATGCCGACGATAGTAACTAAAGCACCTAAGTATTTCTCTAGCTTTTGTACCTGGTTATTACCCGCCTGCTCTAAAACTTTTTCCAGCCTCTCTAAAGGAAGGTTCCTTCTTTCTATCCCGATTTTAAATATTACCCCAAGCGGATGGTGGATGTGCTTTTCGCAGACAAAGAGGGAGTCTTTAACCTTCCCTTCCTTAATATTGCGGAATACAACCTGAATAAAATCAAAGGTATTAAGCCTCATCCCCCTAAAGACCCAAAGCCTTTCAATTACGATAGCCAAACCTACAATTGAGCCTAAAACAATCGGTAGCATTACCGGACCGCCTTTTATAATGAAGCTAAACATAAAAACACCCCCCTTCGTGGAATTTTATCCTCTTTTAAGATTTTAAACTAAAAAGACAACCTAAAAATACAGGCAGGAAGTTAATCAAACTTTAACAAAAATAAAATATATTGTCAAGGGATTAGTCACTTACGCCCCTCTAGCGACTTTTTGGATAAACTTAAGCAGGGCCTAACCGGGTATCTTCCAGTAAAACACGCAGTGCAAAAACTATCCCTGGCGCAGGGGATAGAATTAAGCATGCCTTCGAGACTTAAATATTCCAAGGTATCTACTCCGATGAAATCCCGTATCCATTCCAGGCTATGGCTCGAGGCGATTAGTTCTTTCTTTGTGGGAAAATCTATCCCATAAAAACAAGGGAACTTCAAAGGAGGGCAACTAACCCTCATATGGATCTCTTTTGCTCCAGCAGCTCTTATTGCCTTAACTCTCGCGCGGCTGGTCGTACCGCGCACAATAGAATCTTCGATAACAATCACCCTCTTATTTTTCAGGGCCTCCTTAACCGGATTTAGTTTTATTTTAACCCTGAAATCACGCACTAGCTGACTTGGCTGAATAAATGTACGGCCTATATAGTGATTGCGGATTAACCCTATTTCATAAGGGATGCCCGTGGCTTTTGAGAAACCTAATGCTGCAGAAGTGCCGGAATCAGGGATAGGCATTACAATATCGGCATCAACGGGGAATTCCCTTCCAAGCTGCTCACCAAGCGCCTTCCGTGCCTTATAAACACTGCAATTAAATATATTGCTGTCCGGGCGGGCAAAATAAATAAATTCAAAGATACAAAACGCGCGGGGATTTTTCTCGAAAAGAGTAACCGACTCTACTCTATCTTTATAGATAAAAATTAATTCTCCTGGCTCTATATCCCTTATATATTCTGCTCCGATTAAATCTAAAGCGCAGGTTTCGCTGGCTAATATAAAAGCTCCCTCAAATTTTCCTAAACAGAGCGGCCTCCAGCCGAATGGATCCCTTGCTCCTACCAGTATATCATTAACCATAAAAACCAGAGAATACGCTCCCTTGATCTGGCTTAACGCCCAGGCCATCGCCTCTTTAACGTCTTTCTTTGAGCTGTGCGCAAGAAGATGAGAGATAACTTCAGAATCCATGGTAGTCTGAAATATTGATCCTTTCTCTTCCATTTCCCTGCGTAAAAAGAGCGCGTTAATCAAGTTTCCGTTATGAGCTATGGCAATATTCCCTATTTTAGACTTTACCAAAAAGGGCTGAATATTCTTAGCGTTGCTGCTTCCGGTTGTAGAATAACGCACATGCCCTACGGCTAGCTCTCCGCGCAAATCCGCAAGAGACTTTTCGCTAAAAACATCGCTTACCAGCCCCATTGCCTTATGCAGGAATACCTTCTTACCGTTATTACTAACTATGCCTGCTGATTCCTCACCGCGATGCTGCAGGCTATAAAGACCTAAATAGGTAAGCTTACTTGCATCTTTATGGGGGTATACCCCGAATATTCCGCACATATATTATCCTGCCTCGTATGATGAATAGAAATACGGCGTAAATGCCTCGAACTCTGCGGCGCACGTATCCACCAGCTTATACTCCGGCCTTATTCCTAATCCCGCACGCCATTTTCTTATATTCTCCTGGCTCTCATTTAGTATGCGTGCAATCTGTAAATCAGAAAACCCGAATTCCTTTGCTTTCTTTAGAATCGCGACTGATCCCGGCTCATTTTCTATTTTCAGCTTTTGTTTAATCTCGCCCTCCAAATCAACAATCTCTTTAATATTCTCCAGAAACCACAGGTCTATCCGGGTCATATCGTTAATTTCTGCGAGGGCATATCCTCTTTTGATAGCCTCTTTTATATAGAAAATCCTTAAGGCATTAGGTATCCTTAAATTATTTCTTAATTCATCAGAAGTTGGGGAATACTTCAAGTCATCCAGCCCCGCAAAGCCTAACTCCAAAGAACGTAACGCCTTCTGCAAGGCCTCCTTAAATGTCCGGCCTATAGACATCACTTCTCCAACAGATTTCATGGATACGGTGAGCTCTTGCTGCGCAGAAGGAAATTTCTCAAAAGTAAAACGGGGAATTTTTACTACACAATAATCAATAACCGGCTCAAAACACGAAGGCGTCTTTAAGGTTATATCATTCGGTATCTCATCCAATGTATATCCTACGGCTAATTTAGCCGCGATCTTGGCTATAGGAAACCCCGTAGCCTTAGATGCTAAAGCTGAAGAGCGCGAGACCCGCGGATTCATCTCTATAACCACCATCCTGCCGGTCTTAGGCTCAACGGCAAACTGTATATTTGACCCCCCGGTTTCCACCCCTATCTCTCTGATGCAGGCAATAGCTTTATCGCGCATATTCTGATATTCTTTGTCAGCTAGGGTTTGTACCGGAGCTACGGTTATACTATCCCCGGTATGTACACCCATAGGATCTAAATTTTCGATAGAACAGATAACCACTACGTTATCTTTTTTATCGCGCATAACCTCTAGCTCAAATTCCTTCCAGCCGGCGACAGACTCTTCGATAAGAATCTCGCTAATCATGCTCGACTTAAGGCCCTGCTTGGCTAATTCCTTGAACTCTTCTATATTATAGGCGATACTCCCTCCGCTTCCCCCTAAAGTAAAACTCGGCCTTATTATTAATGGGAACCCTATCTTTTTAGCTACAACAACCGCTTCATTTAAATTATAGGCTCTCCCGCTTTCAGGCAAATCAAGCCCGATTTTCTTCATTGCTTCTTTAAATAATCTTCTATCCTCACCTTTTTTTATGGCTTTGATATTAGCGCCGATTACCTCAACTTTATATTTCTTTAATACGCCTCTTTCATCGAGAGCAACTGCGGCATTTAAAGCAGTCTGCCCCCCCCAAAGTAGGAAGAAGCGCGCAAGGCCTCTCTTTAGCGATAATCTTCTCCAGCATCTCCGGATTAATAGGCTCAATATAGGTAAAATCAGCAAGCTGCGGATCAGTCATTATTGTGGCAGGATTGGAATTTACCAATACCACCTTAAAACCCTCCTGCATCAAAACTTTGCAAGCCTGGGTACCGGAATAATCAAATTCGCATGCCTGGCCTATAACAATGGGCCCGGAACCAATGATAAGGATCTTTTTTATATCTTTCCGTTTAGGCATGTTTTTTCATTAACTCTGTAAACTCATTAAATAAACACCCCGCGTCATGCGGCCCGGGAGAAGCCTCGGGATGAAACTGTACAGAAAAAACCGGAAGGGTCAAATGGCGCATGCCTTCGGGCGTAGAATCATTCAAGTTTATATGCGTCATCGCTACTTCTTTCCTGCTTAATGATTCTATGTCTACGCAAAAACCGTGGTTCTGCGAAGTAATCATTATCTTACCCGTCCTCAGATCCTTTACCGGGTGGTTTGCGCCGTGATGGCCAAATTTTAATTTGTAAGTTTTGCCTCCTAAGGCCAACCCCAGAATCTGATGCCCAAGGCATATGCCAAATATCGGGACCTTTCCAAGCAAACCTCTTACAGTCTCAATCACGTATTTAACCGCCGCAGGATCGCCCGGGCCGTTAGATATGAGCACGCCTGAAGGATTAGCCTTAAGTATATCTCTTGCGTCTGTATTTGCGGGCATTATAACAACCTCGCATCCTGACTCAATTAATTTACGTATAATGTTGTATTTCACCCCGCAGTCAATAACTATCACCTTAAATTTCTTATTTTTAATAAGCGACCAGGCATATTTTTTCCCGGCCGTAACATCTTTAACTAAATCTACCCCCAAAAGGCCGCGCGAATCCTTTGCCTTCTTAACCAGCCTCGCCTCATTAAAATCAATACTTGATATAACCGCTTTCATTGCTCCGGATTTACGAATACATAAAGTAAGCCCCCTAGTATCAATACCATCAACACCCATCACATTATGCTCTTTAAGGTAATTTGCCAGGGTATCTGTTGAACGCCAGCTGCTGGCAACCTTACTGTATTCCCGAACTACAAATGCCTCTAAGAAAGGCTTTCGCGATTCCGTATCCTCTTTATTCACCCCGTAATTACCCACAAGAGGATAAGTCATTGCAACAATCTGCCCTTTATAAGAAGGATCGGTAATAATCTCCTGGTAACCGCTCATCGCAGTGTTAAAAACAACCTCGCCGCATCTTTCCGCGCTTGCGCCAAAAGATCTTCCTTTAAATATGCTTCCGTCTTCCAAAGCAAGTATTGCATCCATAATTTACTTTTGCCTCTCTAATGCCGCTTTGATAAAACCCTTAAATAGAGGATGGGCGCTATCAGGTTTAGACTTAAACTCCGGGTGAAACTGTACGGCGATGAAATAAGGATGGCCCTTGACCTCAACCATCTCAACCAAATTACCCTTAGGATATATTCCTGAGAAAACCATCCCTTTACCGGCCAATAATTTCCTGTATTTATTATTAAATTCATACCTATGGCGATGCCTCTCATAAACTAATACTTTGCCATAAACTTTCGCGGCCAGGCTGTTCTTCTTTATCCGGCAAGGATATGCGCCTAAGCGCATGGTCCCGCCTAAGCCCGCAATATCCTTCTGCTCCTTAAGCAGGCTTATCACAGGATGTTTTACCTTAGGCTTGAATTCAGTGGAGTTAGCGTCCTTCAAGCCGCAGCAATTACGGGCAAATTCGATCACTGCGCACTGCATACCAAGGCATAACCCTAGAAACGGTATCTTATTTTCGCGGGCAAACTTAATTGCCTTTATCTTACCTTCTATCCCCCGGTAACCGAATCCCCCCGGGACAAGGATACCGGAAACATCTTTTAAAAACTTCTGTACAGCGTACTTCTGAATACCTTCAGAATCAATTCTTTTAACCGTAACTTTCGCGTCATTAGCGATTCCGGCGTGGCATAAAGACTCATGGATAGACTTATATGCATCCTGCAAGGCAATATATTTTCCGATTAAACCTATAATAACCTCTTTTCTCGGGGAGATAACTTTATCTACTACGTTTTTTTCCCAACACTTTAAGTCAGATGGCTTAGAAATAAGCTTAAAGTGGCTTAGGATGATTTCATCTAACACCTGGCCTTTTAAAAGAATCGGTATTTCATAAATAGAACCTACATCTTTATTCTCGATGACCGCTTCTTTACGCACATTGCAAAACAAAGATATCTTCTCTTTTATTTCAACAGAGAGCGGTTTCTCCGTGCGACAAATTAAAATATCCGGCTGGATACCGATCTCGCGCAAAGTCCCCACGCTATGCTGAGTCGGCTTTGTCTTGATCTCTTCCGAACATTTAATATAAGGCACAAGGGTAAGATGTATATAAATTACATTCTCTTTACCAAAATCGTTGCTGAATTGCCTTGCCGCCTCCAGAAAGGGAAGGCTTTCAATATCCCCTACTGTTCCTCCGATTTCTACCAGCACGATATCTGCCTGCGAGATGCTCCCTACATTCTTTATCCTATCCTTTATTTCCCCGGTAATATGAGGTATGACCTGTATAGTCTTGCCCAAATAATCTCCTCGCCTCTCCCTTGCGATAACCGCGTTGTAAACCTGGCCCGTAGTAAGATTATTAAACTTAGTCATCCCGGCACTTATAAACCTCTCATAATGCCCCAAGTCTAAATCAGTCTCAGCCCCATCCTCAGTAACATATACCTCTCCATGCTGATAAGGATTCATCGTCCCCGGATCAACGTTTATGTAGGGATCAAGTTTCATCAAGGTAACCTTCAGCCCGCGGGATTCCAGTATCTTGCCGATAGAAGCAGAGGTTATCCCTTTGCCTAAGCTTGAGATTACCCCCCCAGTTATAAATATATATTTTGTCATAGCTTCACCCTTTGGTTTAAAACAAAAAAGCGTTTAGCGCCGACAGTTCGGCCGCAAAACGCCCTTGTTTTAAAATTAGTAGTTCTACTTTGGACTACTGTTAATTGTAACATAATATTTCACGGTGTCAACAAATATGCTTTAGGAGTTAAGCAAGCAATCTTTCGCGCTTTTGTTCTAAAGCATACCCTTTAGGTTGCT
>CAZAPC010000053.1:0-7384 GCA_964486875.1 uncultured Planctomycetales bacterium | reverse complement strand
GAGCGTTGCGTTGACATCGCAAAGGCCAGAGGTTCAAGTCCTCTTGGGCCCACCATGAAAATATGGACTTAGAGATTATAAGACATTCTTGTTCGCACATAATGGCAGAGGCAGTAAAGGAGCTTTGGCCGGAGGTTAAGTTGGCTATTGGCCCGGCGATTGAAGACGGGTTCTATTATGACTTTGACAACAAAGAGCCGTTTACCGACGATGATTTACTTATGATTGATAAAAAAATGCGTGAGGTGATCTCAAAAGATGCGCCATTTGAAAGAGAGGAAATTACCAGAAGCGAGGCAATAAAATTATTTCAGGGCCTTAAAGAAGACTATAAGGTTGAGTTGATTAATGCGATTACCGATGATAAAGTATCTATTTATAAGACCGGCGGCAATTTTGTTGATTTATGCCGCGGGCCGCATGTTAAATCAACCGGCGAAATTAAAGCCTTTAAACTTCTCTCTGTTGCCGGGGCGTACTGGCGCGGGAAGGAAACTAACCCTATGCTGCAGAGGATTTACGGCACCGCCTTTTTATCCCAGAAAGAGCTCGACGCATATTTGAAGAATTTGGAAGAGGCGAAGCTTCGCGACCACCGTAAGATCGGTCCGGCATTAGGGCTATTTGATATTTACCATGAAGATGCCGGTGCAGGGCTGGTGTTCTATCATCCTAAGGGAGCGGCATTGCGGAGCGCAATCGAAGATTATGAAAAAAAAGAGCATATAAAACGCGGGTATCAGATGGTGATTACTCCGCATATAATGCATTCCCATTTATGGAAAACAAGCGGCCATTATGACTACTACAAAGATAGCATGCATATATTTAAGGTAGATGATGCGGAGTATGTGCTAAAGCCGATGAATTGCCCGGGGCATATTCTAATTTACAAGTCAAAAATAAGAAGCTATAAAGATCTACCCATCCGGTTCTTTGAGTTAGGCACGGTTTACCGCCATGAAAAAGCCGGAGTCTTACACGGGTTGCTTCGCGTGCGCGGGTTTACCCAGGACGATGCGCATATATTTTGTTTACCGCAGCAATTGCGCGAAGAGATTACAGGGGTAATAGACTTTGTGTTTGATACTATGAAAGCATTCGGCTTTAATGAGTGGGCAATAGAGCTAAGCACAAAGCCCAAGGACCATATCGGCTCTGATGAAGATTGGCAGATGGCAACCAGCGCTTTGGAAGAGGCGCTAAAGGAAAAAGGGCTTACCTATGATATCAACGAAGGGGACGGCGCTTTTTACGGCCCTAAAATAGACATAAAGCTTAAAGATTCTTTAAAAAGGCAATGGCAGTGCGCAACAATACAGTGTGATTTTGCCCTGCCTAAAAGGTTCGATTTGTCTTATATTGATAACGAAGGAAAAGAGAGGATGCCTATAATGTTGCACAGGGTTCTATTGGGCAGCATAGAGCGGTTTATCGGAGCGTTGACAGAGCATTACAATGGAGATTTTCCTCTTTGGCTTGCGCCAGTGCAGGTTATAGTTATCCCGATAAAGGATACAGTTATGCAATACGGTAATGAGGTTAAGAAAGCCCTGGAGGATGCCGGGCTGCGCGTGGAGATAGATACTCGAAATGACACTCTGGATAAAAAGATACGTAATGCCCAGATCGAGAAAATACCCTACACTTTAGTTATCGGGGGCAGGGAGGAGAAAGCGCGGTCAGTCGCGGTGAGAAAAAAAGGAAGCGGGGATATCGGGACATCCAACTTAAACGATTTTATAAAAAAGGCGTTAGAGGAGATTAATCAACGGGTCGTCTCTGATTAGAGAGGCCTAAACTTTTAAGAAAGGTAAGGTGGTTGCGATAAAAAAGTTTATCCGTGTTAATGAAAGGATTCGCGTTCCTCACGTAAGGCTTATCGGCCCGGATTCAAAACAGCTGGGCATAGTCTCTATACAAAAAGCCCTGGAACTGGCTAACCAATACGAACTGGATTTAGTTGAGGTTGCGCCTACAGCCAATCCCCCAGTCTGCAGGATTATTGATTTTAGTAAATTCAAATACGATGAGGAGAAGAAAGAGCGCGAGGCCAAGAAACATCAAAAACAGGGAAAGCTTAAAGAGATACGTTTAAAGCCTAATATTGACGAGCATGATTATTCGACTAAGCTTAAACAAGCAGCCAGCTTTTTGAAGAAGAAGGACAAAGTTAAAATTAATCTCTTTTTCCGGGGAAGGCAGATGGAGCATCTGGATTTAGGCAGGAAGGTTTTAGACAGGTTTATTGGGGACCTGACAAATGATGGGCAGCTGGAGAAGGCCCCGGCGTTAGAGGGCAGGATAATGTATTTTGTGGTTGCGCCTAAATAAGAAAGGTAAAAATGGGAAAACTAAAGACCAAAAGAGGGGTAGCTAAAAGGTTTAAATTAACTAAAAAAGGAAAGATTAAATATTCTTCCGGAGGGAAGAGCCACCTTGCATCAAGTAAAAAAGCAAAAAGGCTGAGATCATTAAAGAAGAGGAGTATTCTTGACAACAAAAAGGAAGCAAAGTATTTAAAAAGAATGCTTCCATACGGTTAATAAAAGAGAGGGGTTCTTATGGCTAAAATTAAACATAGTGTTGCAACGCGCAGAAGAAAAAAGAGGGCATTAAAAAGGGCAAAAGGATTTTTCTCCGATAGAAGCAAGCAATACCAGCAGGCGCGTAGGGCTCTTTTGCATGCTTTAAAATATGCTTATCGCGATAGGCGTAATAAAAAGCGGGAGATCCGCGCCTTATGGATTGCGCGTATCAACGCCGCTTGCAGGGAGTGCGGAATTACCTACAGCGTTTTTATCAGCGGGTTGAAGAAATCAAAGATCGCACTGGATAGGAAAATACTGGCGGATTTGGCGGTAAGGGATAACGCGGCATTTAAGAAGATAGCCGCAATGGCGAAGAAATAAGAGGTTCTTATGTATGTAATAATAGTTGGTTGCGGAAGGGTAGGGGCGGAATTAGCCAAGATTCTTGCAAACGAAGGGCATAATGTTGTTGTCATCGATAAGGCCCGGGATTCTTTTGATCGTTTGGGCAATACCTTTAACGGCCTGACAATGACAGGCAATGGTTTTGACCTCGAGCTATTAAAACAAGTAGGCATTGAAAAGGCGGATGCCTTCTGCGCTGTCACCAACGGCGATAATACTAATTTAATTTCAGCTCAAGTTGCCAAAAAGATATATAAGGTCCCTAAGGTTATCGCCCGCGTTTATGACCCGCAGCGTGCGCATATTTATGCGGCTTTGGGGCTGGATATCATAAGTGGGACAACACTTTTTGCTTCTATGCTGAGGGATAAAATTATTGAAAGCCGATTTTCTAGTTATCTTATAGAAAGCAAAGACCTTGGGGTTTTTGAGGTTGAGGTTAAGGAGGGGCTTGTGGGAAAGACCCCTATGGATATAAATACGCCGCAGGAATTTATGGTTGTTGCCATCAGAAGGCTTTCCGGGGTTATCATCCCTGAGAATAGTACTGTGTTTAAGCCCAAAGATACCTTAATGGCAATAATTAAAGTTGCTAGTCTTGAAAAGGTCAAAGAGAAGCTTAAATTATTTTAGGCCTTAAGGAGTTACGATGTATATTCTAATTATCGGCGCAGGTAAGGTAGGTTACTTTTTGGCAAAGAGGCTTACGTTGAATAAGCATACTGTAAGCATAATCGATAAGAATAAAACCGTATGCGAAGAAACGGCTAAAGAGATTGAGATACTGGTTATTAATGGAGATGGGTGCGATCCGAAGATCTTAGAAGAAGCCGGTATTTTACGTGCGGATGTTGTGGCCGCGGTTACAGGGGATGATGAAGATAACCTTATCATTTGCCAATTGGCAAAAGAGCGGTTTAACATCCAGCGTACGGTAGGCTGTGTGAATAATCCTGATAACGAACATACCTTTAGTGAATTAGGAATTGATATCCCGGTAGATGCCACCAAAATAATCGCTAAAATTATTGAGGAGGAAGTATCCTTCTCTGATTTTGTTACTCTTATGAGTTTTAAACGCGGCAAGCTTGCTATTGTGCGCGTTGACTTGCCGGAAGACTCCCCCGTGATTAATAAAGAGGTAAAAGATATTATCCTTCCTGAAGATTCGGTATTGGTTTCCATCTTGCGCGGAGATGATGTAATCGTCCCTAAAGGCAATACAGTGCTTTTGCCCGGGGATGATGTAGTGGCTTTAACGCTTATAGGCAATGAGCCGCAACTCTTAAGCCTGTTGGCCGGAAAATTATGATTAAGAGAAGACCGCTATTGAATAATGTATTTGGTATATTCGCAGAGGTATTTTATGCATTCTGCATGATGTCTGTTGCGTTCCTCATCTGCGTCCTTATAAACTTTAAGAAATGATCCTGAAGCCAGGCATACATGATTTAAGGACCATAGGTTATTATCTAGGCAAGATAATAACCGGGCTCTCTCTTGCCATGTTGATACCTATTGTAATGGGGGTATTGGCCAGAGAAATAAACCCAGCATTGGATTTTTTAATTGGTTTGGAAATAGGGTTAATAGTAGGTACCGTATTACTGTTGTTCTGTCGCACGGATCGCGAACTTAACTGGATGCAAGGGATGATAGTTGTATCCTTAGCTTGGTTGGTTGCGATGTTTATAGGCGCGATCCCAATGTATTTAAGCGGGCACTGGAAATCTTACCTTGACGCCTGTTTTGATTCTATGTCGGGTTTTGCCACCACAGGGCTTACCTTAGTGCAAAATTTAGACCATATGTCTTTAACACATAATCTCTGGCGGCACTTAACTATGTTCATAGGGGGCCAGGGGATAGGCATTGCCGCACTCGCTCTTTTTATGAAAGGTGCTTCCGGAGGGTTTAAGATATATATAGGAGAGGGCCGAGATGAAAAAATACTTCCCAATGTTATTCAGACAGCACGTTTTATATGGCTAATAAGCATCGTCTATTTGATTTTGGGCACTATCGTTTTGACAATAACCGGTATTTTTATAGGTCTTAAGCCTCTTAGCGCTCTATTTCATGGAGTGTGTATATTTATGGCAGGGTTTGATACCGGGGGGTTTAGCCCTCAATCCCAGAGCGTACTTTATTACCATAGCTTGGCATTTGAAATTGTGACTATTGTTATTGTACTTTTTGGTGTATTGAATTTTAATTTACATTATCAAATTTGGGCAGGCAGATGGAAGGAGCTGGTTAGGAATATTGAAACTCGCACATTCTTTCTGTCCGTATCCGCAACATTTTTAATTATTGCCTTTGGGTTAAACCAGCTCGGAATTTATCCTAAGGCAATACTTATGTTCCGTAAGGGGTTCTTTCAGCTGGTCTCAGGGCACTCTACCACTGGTTATATGACTATATACGCGCAACAATTTATACAAGATTGGGGCAATATCGCATTATTTACGCTTATTTGTGCTATGGCCTTGGGTGGATGCGCTTGTTCTACTGCAGGAGGCATTAAAATTCTACGTCTTGGGGTTATCTTGAAAGTCTTTAGGCAGGATATAAAAAGGATAGTCTTGCCTGATAAAGCTATAGTCATGCAGAAGCTGCACCATATCCATGATATATTTTTAACAGATTCTTTGGCAAGATCAGCATTTGTAGTTGTCTTTGCTTACCTGATTTTATATATCTTGGGGGCGCTCATAGGCATGTTATGCGGTTATCCTGCGTTAGAGTCTATGTTTGAGTCTGTTTCAGCTACGGCCAATGTAGGGTTTTCCTGCGGGGTTACTCAGGCTACCATGCCCGCGGTATTAAAAATTACCTATATTTTGCAGATGTGGGCAGGCCGTCTTGAGTTTATGTCAGTTTTTACATTAATCGGATTTTGTGTAGCAGTGGTAAAAGGTAAATAGGCATGAAGAGAAAATTCGATGTAAAATGTACGGTTCTTGCCGTACTGTTAATAACTTTCGTTGGGCTAGGGGAGTCTGTTGCCTCAGGCAATATATCCAGTGCAGAGTTAATCAGTAACGCAAAAAAATATGACGGTAAGCAGGTGGGATACCGCGGCGAGATAATCGGCGAGGTGATGAAGCGCGGGGATTTTGCCTGGGTGAATCTGCACGACGGAGAAAATGCCATAGGCATATGGGTTCCCTTTGTTTTAACAAAGAATATTATTTATACAGGAAGCTATAAGGCCAAGGGGGATATATTTGAGGTTTTTGGGGTATTTAATCGTGCGTGCCCAGAGCACGGCGGAGATTTAGATATTCATGCGGAGGTTTTTAACAAGATAGAATCCGGCATGATAGTCTCCGAGGAAATTAACCCGAGCAAGAAGCACAAGGCTTTAATATTTCTCGGGGTATTAGTATTAATATGGATATTGATATTATTCTTGCGCAAGCAGAGATAGAGATCAAAGAGATCGGTTCCCGTCAGGAGCTGGAGCAGCTTCGCCTTAAGTATTTAGGCAGAAAAGGGGTTGTGGCGCAGCTCACCTCGGCTATACCTACCCTTTCTTCAGAAGAACGTGCTTCTTTTGGCCAGAGGGTTAATAGCCTTAAAAATAAACTTTCCCTATTATTAGAAGAGAAGGAGAAGAAATTCGAAACCGGAAGCGATAGAGGAGATAGATTATATTTTGATATCGGCATGCCCGGGATTGCCCAGGATATAGGGCACTTACATCCTTTGACCCAGATTAATGACGAGATCTGCGCAATATTTAACCGCATAGGTTTTTCTACTCTTGAAGGGCCTGAGATTGAGAGCGAGTATAATAATTTTACCGGGCTAAACATCCCCCTGGAGCACCCTTCCCGCGAAGCATTTGATACGTTCTATTTAAAAGATCACCCGAAGATGCTTTTGCGTAGCCATACCTCTCCGGTCCAGGTGCGCGCAATGAAAAAATATAAACCGCCCCTAGCCGTTATCGTCCCCGGGAGAGTTTACCGTCCTGATGCAGTAGATGCCTCTCATTCTTTTATGTTCCATCAGGTAGAGGGTTTTATGGTGGATAAAGGTATTAAATTCTCGGATTTAAAAGGGGTACTTGATTTGTTCGCCAGGATGGTTTTTGGAGATGATATAAAAATGCGTTTCCGACCGCACTTTTTTCCTTTCACCGAACCCTCGGTGGAAGTGGATATATCCTGCATTATCTGTAAAGGAAGAGGCTGCTCTGTATGCGGAAGAAAAGGCTGGCTTGAGATTTTAGGGGCGGGGATGATACACCCTAATGTATTTAAGCACGTGGGAATTGATCATAAAAAATATACAGGTTTTGCTTTTGGGATGGGAGTTGAAAGGATCGCGATGCTTAAATACGGCATAAATGATATAAGGCTGTTTTTCGAGAATGATATGAGGTTCCTGAAACAATTTTAGATTATGAAATTTACTTATAATTGGATAAAAGATTATGT
>CAZAPC010000052.1:0-7385 GCA_964486875.1 uncultured Planctomycetales bacterium | reverse complement strand
GAGTGCCATATAATTTTATTTTTTAATTAATAATTTTTTATATAGAATATTTTTCCTGTGTCCAGTGCCTTCTTTCTTAATATAGGCCTTGCCGAAGCGTGAAAGGGAAAGGCCGGTTATTCCAGACCAGAATTTCTTTATATCGGTTTCGTTTTGCCCGGAATGCAGATTAAGGTAAACCTTAAATTCTTTATCAGAAACGCCGCATACTTTCCTAAACCACTCTACGGCGAATTTAATAAGTGCGGGGTCAGAATTAGAGATCGCGACCTTCCTTTTCTTGCTGCCTTCTGCCCAATAAATCATTAAACCGGCAATCCTAAATTCATTCTCGCTTAATGGCTTTGTTTCAAGCCTTGCGCTGGCTTTTATGGCCCCTACCTCCTCTTCTCTTTTTTGCTGCGTTATCTTTGACCCTAAAATTCTCCCTCTGTAATTCCCATCGAGCAAAAGCTTATTCAATCTTTTAAGCTGCCGGCTGGTCAGCTTTATGTCTTTACACCAACTACTGATAGTACTTTTAGAAATCAGAAATGGAATATTCTGAGATATCTCCCGGTAACTTAAACCTTTTGACCTTAAATCTCTAACTATCTCTTTTTTCTCCCAATTCTTCATTAAGAGTATCCTGCTTTCTGCCAACTCCGACGACCTCGCTTTACGCTCGGTGCCGGAGCCCCGACTGCAAATGTAATGAGCGCGTAGGGCTTGAACTAATGGCCCTAAATTAAGACTCATTTTGCTAGGGAATTAGAAGTAATAATAACAGATTTATTTAATGCTGTAAAGAGGGTTTTGTCAGCACTCTAACTGCCCAAACAATAAAGCGAATAAATAATAAAATAACGTAGACAAATACCAACTTAAGAATAAAAGGCACACCGACGATCCTGCTATACAACCGTGAGAATTTTACCTGATGGGCATTTACGCATTTTTTCTCTTTTAAGGCTGATTTAACCCCTACTATCCCCTTAAATTCCTTAATACGTTTTTCGATCAGCTCCGAAGGAGGATTATATGCTTCTTCTAAAAACTTGTTATAGCTGGAATATGCGCGTATCTGCGGCATTATGGTAATAACATAGGTTTCTCCGTTAGTAAAATCAAGCCTGTATTTTGGCAGGATTACAGTTGTATTTTGCAGAAGAAAATAGCTTAGGATAAATATAACAACCGCTAATCCTAAAATAATTAATACCTCTTTCGCTAGAATACGCTTTATCATCTTGGCATCCCTTTTTCTGCGCCCAGGTGGAGTCGAACCACCAAAGCCAGTTCCGAAGACTGGTGCCCTATCCATTGGGCGATGGGCGCCTTAGATTATTTCCGACTTTTCTCCTAAAATATCTTTTATTTTTTTCAGTTTAGCCATAGAAACTATAGATACCCCTGCTTCACTGGCAGTGCGCACAGGAGAATTAATCTGGATTTTATCCGGATTTATCATATCTACGGCTTCTTTAAGCCTACGGATGTGACGTATATCATCGTTTACACCCTTTACCAACATAACCTCAAGCCAAATTCTGCCTTTAAATTCTCTCCTTAACAGGATAAGGCCATTTATAATATCCTCTACCATAATGCCATTATGCGGACGGTCAATCTTAATAAATCTCTCTTGTGTAACGGCATCCAGAGAAGGAACGATTAAATCAGCATTAATAATTTCACTGCGTATTGATGCATTGCTCAGAAGAGAAGCATTGGTAATAACAGCTATTTTTATAGGAGAAAAACCTTTGAGGTAAGATATCAAACCGGATATTTTAGTATTCAAAGTAGGCTCTCCTGATCCGGATAAAGTGATATAATCCAAGGTAGGCATGGCCCCTTTCAAGCTGGCAAGCCATTCCTTTAATTCATCAATAATGTCGCTCATCTTTATATATTCAGACCTTATAGTGGTTATATTGCTGGTCTTACCCAGCTGACAATAAATACAGTCAAAGCTGCAGGTCTTAGGAATAGTGAGATTTATCCCCAATGAATAACCCAATCTTCTTGACTTTACCGGTCCGTAAAGATATTTCATGGTTTAATAATGCCCCTCACAAACGCAAGGGCGCTAATCTTAACTAATAATAGCGCCCTTATTTATAACTCAAGATAGATGTAAATTATTTTATATCAACCACACAATTATGCGTCCCGAAAGAATTAGGGACACATGATGCGCAATGAGAATCATTAACCCAGCATCCGTCTACAAAAAACTTGTATTCGTATTTACCCGGCTTAAGGCTTGTTTTCACTACCCAATTACCCTTTGAATCCTTCTTGGCTGCAAGTTTTTTTGTATCCCACTTATTAAAACTTCCGGCCAAGGACACTTTCTTTGCCGCAGGCGCATACAATTTAAACTCTGTTGGCTTTGACCCCATTAATCTTGCCATATCTTCCTCCTTGTTATCTATATTTATATCACCTCTTGAAAGCCTGTCAAGGGCTTTCCTTCTATACGACGGCGACTATTATAATGCCCTTTTTATTAGCCAGGCTTAACGAAATCTCACGATCGATAAAAAGTGTTCTATCCGCTTCAATAGCAAGGCATTTTGCGCCTGATTTAATAAGCGTTTTTATGGTCTTTAGGCCAATTACCGGCACATCAAAACGCATATCCTGCTTGGGCTTTGCGACCTTAACTACGGTTATCCCTCCGCGGACAAGCCTGCCTGCCCTTAAAATAAGGTTATCTGTGCCTTCAAGCGCCTCAACCGCCACAATCGCCTTATCCTTAACCGCTACTGCCTGCCCTATATCCAAATCGCCTATTGATCTGGCTATACCCAAACCAAAATTAATATTATCGCGCATTTCTGCATCAGGTTGCCTTACGGTAAGCACGCCCTTAGATGGTAAAAAGTCCTTAACAAAAATAGTGGAATCAAGCAAATCTAATCCTGCTTCTTTTAACCTGTTGGCAATAGCGCCAAATATAGTATCCGCCTTCTTATTCTTTATACTTGAAAGTATCTGTTGAAGGTCATGATTATTAGCAACTTCTTTACTAAAAAGACGGTAAGGGCTAACCTGTCCTGCCATTACCACATTCTTAACTCCCTCGTTTTCGAATATTCCGAAAATCCGGCTAAAATCAGATAATTTAAACCAGTAAACTTTATCCGCCAGTTTATTTATCTTTAAAGAAGTCTCTCCTTTAATAGCTATGGCGACGATGTAAAAGCCTTTCCTCTTCGCGCCATCGCAAAATAATAGAGGAAATTTCCTATTGCCGGCTATTAAGCCTATTTTTTCCATTTCTTATTTTTCTACTCTGCAGGATTTACTTATGCCGCGCTTAGAACTCTTGGCAAAATTAATCAGGTATTTAACTTCACCGGACTTAAATCTCGCCTTCTCCAATTCTTCCAAAGAATGTTTAGGGGTAAAACCTGAGTTAAAAATTATTTTATAAGCGCGTCCGAGCTCTTTAATAGCATCATGGATAACCTTATGCCGCCTTAAACCTACAAGGTTTAAACCATAAACAGCTGCGGGATGCCCGTCGCAAGTCGAATAAGGAGGAATATCCTGGACGACTTTAGAGCAGCCGCCGATTATAGAAAGCTTACCCACTCTGACAAACTGGTGGATAGCAACCAAGCCCCCTATAACCGCTAAGTCTTCTACGACTACATGCCCGGCAAGGGTAGCATTGTTTGCAAATACGCAATTATCTCCCACGATACAATCATGAGCAATATGGGAGTATGCCATCAAAAGATTCCCTGAGCCAATACTCGTCCTTCCTCCGTCTCCCGTACCTGGGTTAAGCGTACAATACTCGCGGATTATATTTTTATCTCCTATATCCAGAAATACCTTCTCTCCCTTGTATTTTAAATCCTGCGGCCGGGAACCTACTACCGCACCGGTAAAGATTTCGCATCCGTTGCCTATTACAGTATTCCCGTCGATTAAACAGTGGCTGCCGATTACCGTATCTGATCCCACTATGACCTTTTCACTGATAATCGTGTAAGGCCCTACGATTATATTATTTCCTAACTCTGCCTTTCTAGAAACAATTGCTGTTTTATGTATTTTCATATTCTTAATCATCCACTAAAGCAAACATAAGATCCGCCTCTGCAACTACTTTTCCGCCAACTAGAGCCTTTCCGCGGACCTGCCCGGTCTTAGACTTAACCTTTAAAGCCTCTACCTCTAAAATAAGCTGATCTCCGGGAATCACGGGCTTACGGAATTTAACATTATCTATTGCCATAAAAAACGCGAGCTTGTCTCTGTTTTCTTCGGTTGCAAGCATCATAACCCCGCCTACTTGCGCCATAGCTTCGATAATAATCACTCCCGGCATAACCGGATGCCCCGGAAAATGCCCTTTAAAAAAATAGTCGTTGATAGTTACATTCTTAATCCCTGTAGCGTGCTTTCCGTGCTCGAGCTTTATAATCCTGTCTACAAAAAGAAAAGGTTCCCGGTGCGGAAGGATCTTCATAATATCAGCCACTTCTAGAATACCGTTTTCTTTATTCATATAATATTTCTCCCTTTGTTTAATTATTTCATTAACCAGTTTTAAATTCAATGCGTGCCCGCTTTTTAAAGCCACAATATGGCACTTTAGGTTAAACCCCAAAAGGCTTAAATCTCCTATTAAATCCAGTATTTTATGCCGTACGAATTCATCCGGGAAACGGACCTTATTTTTAATGACCTCGCCGGATTTGGTTAGGACAAGAGTATTGTCGTAATTAGCCCCGAGGCCAAATCCCTTACGCTGCAATCCTTGCGCCTCGCTTTCAAGGCAAAATGTACGGGCAGGGGCAATTTCATTTTTAAATACTTCGGGGGAAGAAAAATTCAATTCAATGAATTCCGTCCTGTGCTCGACCAGGTTATAATCTAAAGTATAGGATATACTGAAGTCCGAAGAAGGCAATGCCATAATCGAAGCCCCGCCTTCTTCTATGCGAATTGAATCTCTAAGCCTAAAACAATTGCGCCTTTTGCTAAGATCTTTAAGCCCTGCCTGGTAAAGGATATCCAGGTATTTAAGGCTGCTTCCGTCTAATCCCGGTAATTCATTGCTATCCAGCTCAACCAGTAAATTATCAATGCCTGCCCCTGAGAGAGCCGCCATAAAATGCTCGATTGTTTGAACCTGCGCACCATTCTTCTCAAGCGTTGTCCTGCGGAGAATATTCCCGGAGGTAACCAATGAATCAATGCAAGCTTTTACCTGCGGGCTCCCGGGAAGGTCACGACGTACAAAAACAATTCCCGCATCAGCTTCTGCCGGTTTAAGTATAACATTACAATTATTCCCGGTATGCAGCCCTATACCGCTAAAATTAACTTCTTTAGCAATCGTTTTCTGGAAATCCATCAATTTTTTTATGATTTAAGATTTGGACTCTAAGCCTTCGATTCTCTTCTTAAGATCTCTAACCAGATTAAAAAGACTCGGAAGGTTATGCGTACAGGCAACTATTCTTTGATTCTCCATATTCTGCCTTGCCGGAGAACCCGAAACCAGTAAATCCGGAGGGATAGATTTACTCACCCCTGACTGGGCAGTAACTATAACATTATCCCCTATAGTTATATGCCCGATTAGCCCTGCCTGGCCGGCGAGAATAACATTATTTCCGATTACCGTGCTTCCGGATATACCTACCTGGGACACAATTAAACAATTTTTTCCTATCACAACATTATGCGCAATCTGAACGAGGTTGTCTATTTTAGTGCCCGACCCTATAACTGTTTTCCCGAAACGCGCCCTGTCAATAGTTACGTTTGCGCCTATTTCTACATCATCATGAACCTCAACTATCCCTACTTGTGGAATCTTATGGTGCAGTCCGTCTACGGTAACAAAACCAAAACCATCGGAACCGATAACCGTACCGCTATGAATTATTACGTTATTGCCTACCGTGCATCTCTCTCTTATTGATACGTTAGAATAAATTAAGGTATTGACTCCGATGCTCGCACAACTTCCGATAAACGACCCCGGATAAATAATAGAATTATCTCCTATGCTGGCACCGGGCTCAATCACAGTATGAGCGCCGAGAGAAACATTCTTACCCAGCTTAACATCTGCGCCTACGATTGCACTAGCATGTACGCCCTTAGGATGCTTTATGTTATCGTCTTTAATCAACGAGATTACCTTGGCAAAAGCAAGCGAAGGATTATCGGTACGAATAATAGGCTTATCAGGCTTGTTTATATCGCGGGAGGTTATAACAGCCGAAGCTAACGTTTTATTAAGAAGAGACTGGTATTTAGAGTTAGACAAAAAAGTAATATCCCCGGCCTCCGCTTCCTTTATTCCGTTTATGCCGGTTATAAGGATACTTTCATCTCCTACGACCTCGCCCTTGACGAGCTCGGCAATCTCTCTTAGGGTCTTGCGCATTCTATTCTTATTAAGTAATTATCTTTTTTTCTTATTTAATATTTCTATAACATTACCAGTGATATCCATGGATTTTGTCTGGTAGACTAAAACCCTGTCATTAAAAACCATAGTTATGCCCGATTTCTCGGCATGCGACTTTACTGCATCCTGGATATCCTTAAGGATCTCTTTCATCTTCTCTTCCTGCTCCTTACGCAGCTCTTCCTCTTTCTGGGTCAAAAAATCCTTTAAAGACTTTGCCTTTGACTCAAGCTCGCCTTTTTTAGCTTCTTTATCTTTATCGCTTAAAAGCGCAAATTTATCCCTTAGCGCGTTAAACTCATTGACTCTTTTATCCCTTTCGGCAACAAAAGTATTTTCTTTATCAGTTAGCTTCTTGTCGTAATCCTTTGTCTTGCTGTATTCGCTGAAGGCGCGGCTTAAATCAATATACGCAAATTTATCCGCAGCATAAGCTGAACCCGCTATAAGGAACATCCCCACAAATACTGCCGCCAAGAAAACCGATACTCTTTTCATTTCTTGCTCCTCCTTTATTTGTTTAAATTATTTTCTGATTAAAAAGTATTGCTTACGCTAAAATGGAACCTGCCGCTTGATTTGCTATTTTCTCCGGGCGCCTTATCCATGGGTATGCCGTAATCAAGCATGATAGGGCCTATGGGTGTTTTGATTCTAAAGCCAAAGCCAAAACTGGACTTAAGCCCTCCGCTATTAGTTACATTATTGGCGTCTTTATTGGAAAAAATATCTCCTACCTTCTCCCATACGTTACCCACATCATAAAAGAGCGCTACTTTCAGGAAACCGAATAAAGGATAAACGTATTCGATATTTCCGATAAACATTGAAGCGCCTCCCAGGGGATCGTTAGAAACAGGATCAGCAGGGCCAATCTTTCTTTCTTCGTAACCTCTAATAGTATACGCGCCTCCGGCAAAAAACCTTTCGTATATCGGTATATCATTAGAGTCTC
>CAZAPC010000051.1:0-7697 GCA_964486875.1 uncultured Planctomycetales bacterium | reverse complement strand
AAGTTTAAGATCACCAATCACCTGATACAGTTTTACGGCGTATGCGAAGAATGTAGCGATAAGAAATAACCGCTATATTTTTTTCGCTATTAATGGAAATGATTTCCAATAAAAGAAAGGAAGGTGGTAACTATGCCAGGTTTTGACGGAACAGGACCGAGAGGCCAGGGCCCTATGACAGGCGGCGGAAGAGGTTATTGCGTTATGCCTGCCGGTGAGGTTGCAAGACCTTTTGGAACAGGTGTTTACGGAGGGAAGGTTGGAGGTAGAGGTTGGCGCAATTGTTTCTATGCAACCGGCCTCCCAGGGTGGATGAGAGCGCAAAGAGGCATGCAGGCTTTCGGAGGGGTAGGGCGTGTCTTATCCAAAGAGGATGAGTTATCTTCGCTCAAGAGCCAAGCGGAGTATTTAAAAAAGGAACTTGATGCTGTACAGACACGGGTTCAGGAATTACAAACAAAATAAGAAAGGAGCCTGTTTAACATGAGAGTCGGAGTCGTATTGGAAGACGAAAACGGTATTCACGGTAATGTCTGCGCCCATTTTGGCCAGTGCAGGTATTTCTTCTTGGCGGATATCGATAAAGACAAAAAGAAGATTACCAGCACTCGCATTGTCCCTAATACCGCAGTTCATGGCGGAGGCGGATGCATCGCAGTGGATGAGATCCTAAAATATAAAATAACGCACGTTATCGCCGGTGGCATGGGTATGGGCGCGCAGCAGAAGTTCGCGCATGCCGGGGTGCAGATTTTTGGCTACTCCGGAAAAGTCAAAGACGCGCTGGATGATTTTATGAACAACGCTTTGGGCGGCCTTGAGGCTTGCAAGGAACACGGCGAGGGTCACGGCCACGGCGGAAGCTGCCATTAAAGATCGGAGGAGGATAAAGGTATGGAAAATACAGGATCAGTAGCTCGAATTCCGCTCATCGGAGAAAAGGCGCCTGCCTTTGAGGCGGATACCACGCAGGGAAAGATAAAATTCCCCGAGGATTACAAGGGTAAGTGGGTTATATTATTCAGCCATCCGGCTGATTTTACGCCCGTCTGTACTACTGAGTTTATGACCTTTGCGCACATGGAGAAAGAGTTTGAGGAGTTGAATTGCAAGCTTATTGGCCTCTCTATCGACAGCCACTACAGCCATATTGCCTGGCTAAGGACAATAAAGGAAAAGATCGAATATAGAGGCATGAAGAACGTAGAAGTAAAATTTCCGGTTATCGCGGACGTTAAAATGGATGTTGCCAATAAGTACGGTATGGTTCAGCCTGCGGCAAGCGACATCAGCCCGGTGCGCGCCGTATTTATGATGGATCCTGAGGCTAAAGTCAGGGCGATTATCTTCTATCCGGCGTCTTTGGGAAGGAATTTCCAGGAGATCAAGCGCGCGCTTATAGCTATACAGACTGCGGATACCCATAAAATAGCTACTCCTGCGGATTGGCAGCCGGGAGATGACGTGATAGTCCCGCCTCCGGGAAGTTGCGGTGTAGCTAAGGAAAGAGTGGATAACGCGCAAAAAGAAGGTATTAAATGCCTTGACTGGTTTATCTGTTTTAAACCGCTCAAGCTGAAATAGAGGCGGTGAAAATATGAAAATATGTATTACGTCGGAAGGCAAAACATTGGATTCCAAGGTAGATCCTCGCTTTGGCCGGTGCCAGAATTTCATTTTCTTTGACACGGAAACCGGTAATTTTGAAGCGCTGGAGAATGCCAACGCCCAGTTTCAAGGCGGAGCGGGAATCCAATCAGCCCAGTTAGTCAATTCTAAAGACGCAAAAGCTGTTCTTACCGGAAATGTCGGCCCCAACGCATTTCAGACATTGAGTGCCGCGGGTATCAGGATTTATACCGGCGTATCCGGAACGGTGAAAGAGGCCATTGACGCATTTAAGGTCGGGAAACTAAAAATCACCGAAAGCCCAAGCGTCGGCTCGAAATTCGGCATGGGAAAGTAGGGGGTGATTGCAATGCCAAGGGGTGATGGTACTGGCCCTAGAGGACAAGGAAGGGGAATAGGCAAAGGCGTCGGACGGGGAAGACGAGGCGGACGCCTCGGTTCCGGACCGGGAGGAAATTGTATCTGTCCCAGTTGCGGCAGAACGGTGCCGCATCAGGCAGGCGTACCGTGTAGCTCCATGATATGTCCATGGTGCGCAGGTCCGATGATAAAAGAATAACATACACCCCGCTAAGCATGCACTCGGCGCTAATAGGAATTGCGCCGGTGTGCCCTAGCGGGCAAATTGCGCGGGTGTTGTCCAATTGGACAAGGAGGAAAAATGGGAACCAAAGCAAGAGAATTAGTCGGAGGGGATGTAAAAAAGATCGTAACGTTGTTAAACAAGGCTTTTGCCGATGAATGGTTGGCCTATTATAAGTATTGGGTCGGCGCGAAAGTCGCACGCGGCCAGATGCGCGGGGCGGTTGTCGGCGAACTTGAACAGCATGCGGGCGAAGAATTAAAGCATGCCGGGATGCTTACTGAGCGCATTATTCAATTAGGCGGTACGCCTATCTTAAGCCCTGAGGACTGGTATAAGCAAACTAACTGCGGCTATGATACTCCGAAAGACCCTTGCGTCAAGGCCCTTCTCAATCAGAACATCAAGGGTGAGCAATGCGCGATCGAAACGTACAAGAAATTGGCAGAGGCAGTAAAAGATAAAGACGTCATTACCTATCATCTTGCCTTAGAGATCATGGCGGATGAGGTTGAACATGAAGAAGACCTTGAGTCTCTTTTAGAGGATATGTCGGGAAAGTAATTGCTTTGGAAGATGAGCTTTTAGCGAATCATAAGCGCTATCTAGAGCGCAAAGCCTTATATAGCAGTCTTGGTTATGATGTCGATAAGGAGCGGGCCTTCATCTTAGAGAAGTCCCAGCCTCTTTACGGAGATATCCTCGAAGCCGGGACGGGCAAGGGCCATTTTGCGCTTGAGCTGGCAAAGGCAGGGTATAGTTTTACTACCTTTGATATTTCGGAAACCGAGCAGGCTTTTGCGAAACTGAATCTTCGTTACTTTGGATTTGAAAAGCAAGTTGATTTCCGCATCGAAAACGGAGAAACGCTAAGCTTTAAAGATAAAAGTTTCGACGTAGTTTTTTCCGTTAATACCCTCCATCATTTAACCAATCCTTATAAGGTTATCGATGAGCTTTTGCGCGTGCTTTCGTTTGAGGGAAAGCTTGTATTAAGCGATTTTACCAAAGAGGGTCTTGTGCTTATGGATAAAATCCATGCCAGCGAAGGTAATAAGCATGAGGTCGGCAAAACTACGTTAGCCGATATAGAGGAGTATCTAATAGGCAAGGGTTTCAGGGTTAATAAGGCAAGCAGTAAATTTCAAGACGTCTTAATTGCCTACCATCAATTAATATGATTATTTCGATTGCCAGCGGAAAAGGCGGGACAGGAAAGACCACGGTTGCTGTTAGCTTAGCGCTATCGCTTAAGAACATTCAGCTTCTTGATTGCGACGTGGAGGAGCCAAACGCCCATCTTTTCATCAAGCCGCGCATAAAAGAAGAAATAAAAGCCTATATACTCGTGCCGGAAGTCGATGAGTCAAAATGCACTTATTGCGGCAAATGCCGCGAGGTCTGCGCCTATCATGCGATTGCCGTATTGCCGGGAAACGAAGATAAAAAGGGAAGTATTCTCATATTCCCGCATCTTTGCCATGGCTGCGGTGCCTGCAGTTTACTTTGCCCGCAAGGAGCAATTAAAGAGGCAAATAAAGAGATTGGTGTTATAGAAAACGGCGAGAAGAATCAATTACAGTTTGCCCATGGCCGTCTTAATATCGGCGAGGCGATGTCTCCGCCCTTGATCCGGCAGGTTAAAAAATATATTAATCCTACTAGGACAGTGATTATTGATGCTCCGCCTGGAACTTCATGTCCGGTAATTACTGCGGTTAAGGGAAGCGATTTCTGTGTGTTGGTAACCGAACCTACGCCTTTTGGCCTGAATGACCTGATCCTTGCGGTTGAGGTATTACGAAAGTTACAGATACATTTTGGCGTAGTCATTAACCGTTGCGATATCGGAGACGGGAAGGTTGAAGCTTATTGTAAGAAAGAGGCTATCCCGGTTTTAATGAAGATTCCTTTTAGCCGAGAGATAGCGGTTAGTTATTCCGAAGGCGTGCCCATAGTAAAAAAAGACAATTCATATCAGGATAAATTCATTAACTTATATCTTAATGTCTGCGCAATAAAAAATGAAGCAATTAGTCGTCATTAGCGGCAAAGGCGGTACGGGAAAAACCGTGATCAGCGGATCTTTCGCCGCTTTGGCCAAGAATAAAATCATGGTCGATTGTGACGTGGATGCCGCAGACCTTCATCTTCTATTGCACCCTACGGTTAAAGAACGCCATGAGTTTAGAAGCGGACAAACTGCGATTATTGACAAGAAGCTATGCAAGAAATGTGGTAAATGCATTCCCGTGTGCAGATTCGAGGCTATCAAGGATGATTTTACGGTTGAGCGTTTTTCCTGCGAGGGGTGCGGTCTTTGCGCTCTTATCTGTCCTCATAAGGCTATTCGAATGGAGGAGAATCTCGCAGGAGAATGGTTTGTCTCCGATACGCACTACGGGCCTTTTGTGCACGCAAAACTTGGGATTGCCGAGGAAAATTCCGGTAAGCTTGTAGCAAAAATAAGGCAGATTGCTAAAGAAATAGCAGAAAAGCAGACCCTTGATTACGTTATTATTGACGGTCCTCCAGGCATAGGATGTCCTGTTATTGCGTCCTTGTCAGGAGTTGATTGCGCTCTTATCGTTACTGAGCCTACGCTTTCGGGGTTGCATGACGCAGAGCGCGTTATGGAAGTAGCTAGGCATTTTAATATTCCGGTTAAGCTTGTGGTGAATAAATACGACTTAAACCCGGCCGTCACAGAAAAGATTGAGGCGTTTTGCCGAGAGCGAGACGTTCCGGTCGCGGGTAAGATCCCCTTTGATAAGACGGTCGTGGAGGCACTCGTAGAAAGCAAGACCATTGTCGAATATGCGGCGTGCCCGGCAGCAGATGAAGTGAAAAATATTTGGGAGGGATTACGATGAAAGATGATAAGAAAGAAGGACTTGCTGAATATCCTCAGGAGATAATTGACCTTATCAATAATCAAAGATATTTCGGCAGGATGAATGATCCGGTGAGCTCTTCGTATTTGAAGGGGCCATGCGGTGATGCAATGGAGTTTTATTTGGTAATAGAGCATGGTAAGATCACTCAGATTAAATATTATACGGACGGATGTCAGGCCACACGCGCCTGCGCGTCCATGGTAGCAAAATTAGCCGAGGGCAAGTTCATTAAAGAGGCACTTTCGATATCCGCGGGGGAGATTATCGCAAAATTAAAAGGGCTTCCAGAGGATCACTTACATTGTTCTATACTTTCGGTAAGCACGCTTTATCGGGCCATAGCAGATTATTTGCTAAGAAAATAATAAATAAAAATGCATGAGACAAGGTTTATTAATGAGATATTTGCTGTTTTGAGAGAAAAACTGGCTGATGGCATGGATGCGCAGCGCCTAATAGTTAATGTCCGCTTGAGCCCATTTAGTCATGTAGGGGCTCAAAGTTTACAGGCTTCCTTTAAAGAGTTGATAAAGGGGGAAGTTTTTAAGAATGTAAGGCTTAAAGTGCTGCCTCTCGAGATCTTACTGGAGTGCAAGGGTTGTAAACGTAGCACGCGGATCAATAAAAGAATATTTGCCTGTCCTTTCTGCCAGAGCGCAGATATTGATATTCAAATGGATAAGGAGTTTTTTGTTGAGTCTATGGAAATTGAACATGAGAGGATAAAATAAATGAATTTCATTTGGGCAATAAGTGCCAGCATAATCGTAAGCCTGATTTCTTTTGTCGGGGTTATAAGCTTGCTGTTTAAGGAAAATTTGCTGAATAAAATTCTTCTCCTGTTGATTAGCTTTTCAGCAGGAGCATTGATCGGAGGCGCATTCCTTCATCTTATTCCCGAGGCAGCAGAGAAGAGCGGCCACGGCCAAGTATACCTATTTGTCATAGTCGGGTTTATCTTGTTTTTTATCTTAGAGAAATATTTACACTGGCGGCATTGCCATAAGGGTAAATGCGACATCCATATGTTTACTTATCTTAATCTCGTAGGTGACGGCGTACACAATTTTATTGATGGCTTAATTATCGGTTCCTCTTTTGTGGTGAACGTATCTTTTGGGCTTACTACGTCATTCGCGATAATAATGCATGAGATTCCGCAAGAGATAGGGGATTTTGGAGTGCTTGTTTACGGGGGTTTAAGTAAAAACAAGGCGTTGTTTTATAATTTTCTTTCAGCTCTTACCGCGGTTTTAGGCACGATTTTGGGCTATACGTTAGCTAGGGCGTCAGGCGTCTTTTTAGAGTTTCTGATGCCTATGGCTGCCGGAGGGTTTATCTATATAGCAAGTTGCGATCTTATACCGGAATTGCATAGAGAGCAGGATATTAAAAAAGCGACTCTTGCGATGGCAGTTTTTATTCTTGGCGTGGCATTTATGTATTTTGCAGCCATGCATCATTAATACTATGAAGATAAAGATAATCGCAACTGGATCGAGCAGGTTCGAGCGTTTTATCCGCAGATGGGGAGTCTCTTTTTTAATCGGCGAGGATATGCTGTTTGATACTTTCGGCGATCCGGGAGTTCTTTTGCGTAATATACGGAAATTCAGCGTTGATGTGGCAAAAATCAAGCATATAGTTTTATCTCATGATGACTGGGATCACATTTCCGGTTTATGGTATCTGCTTCCGAACCACAAAGACATTACTGTGTATATCTGTCCCGGTTTTCAGCAGGAAATAAAAAACAGGATCGCTTCTTTCGGAGTTCGCATGGTTGAAGTTGAGCCTTTTATGGAGATTGAAGAAGGGATATTTTCCAGCGGACAAATAGAAGCTTACTGCGCAGGAAGGACTATCTTTGAACAAGCCTTGATTATAAAATTCTTAAAAAGCTTAACTATCATTACCGGCTGTGCTCATCCAGGAATCATTAATATTATGAATATAGTAAGAGGGCATTTCTCAAAAGAGCAGATTCATTCTGTTCTGGGTGGTTTGCATCTAAAAGATAATGCCCGCGAGGTAAACTTAGATATTATTGAAAAGCTTCACAGGGTAGGTATCCGTAAGATTGTTCCTATGCATTGCACCGGTAAACTCGCCACAAAAATGATAGGCGACCGGTTTGGCTACGGTTTTGTGTGGACTAAGGAAGGAGATACGATTGAGTTATGAAAAGAACGGTGATTATTAACGAAGAACTTTGTATCGGTTGCGGCGCCTGCGTAGCGCTTTGCCCTAAGAAGATCTTGTATCTTGACGAAAAAAGCGGAAAATGTAAAGTTACCGATGAATCAAAATGCGATCGTCTGCGCGGCTGCGAAAAGGCATGTTCGGTAGATGCTATAAAGATTGTTTAACATGGAGGTGATAAATGAAAATAGGGATTATTATTTCCAGTAACGACGCTGAGACCTGCTGGAATGCGCTTCGGTATGCTAATTTTGCCATAGGACAAAAGGATGAAGTTAAGGTTTTCTTCATGGGGAAAGGCGTTGAGTATCAAAAGGTCAGCACTGAGAAGTTTAACACGGTCGAGGAGGCTGATAAATTCATGCAAGGCAGCGGCAGGATTTACG
>CAZAPC010000050.1:0-7739 GCA_964486875.1 uncultured Planctomycetales bacterium | reverse complement strand
GTATGGGAGTCTGATAAGTCCCGGGCTACTTATTATGAAGAATGAGGCTAAGCGCGCCATTGTCCTCTTATCAGGCGGATTGGATTCGGCAACAGCTTTATATATTGCCAAGAAGAAGGGCTATAAAATAACCTGCCTGATCTTTGACTACGGCCAGCGTCATAGAAAAGAGATTGAAGCTGCCAAAAGAGTTGCCCGTGAGGCAGAAAATCCATATTGCGTAGGAAAAATTAAATTTCCCTGGGGTGGTTCCAGCCTGTTAGGTAAAGAAAAGATACCTGTGCATGGCAAGTTTTTAAGCAAGAATATTCCTTCGACGTATGTGCCGGCCAGAAACATCATTTTCTTAAGTTTTGCTCTTTCCTTTGCTGAAGCTATAAAGGCTAAGGCTGTTTTTATCGGTGCCCATTCCCAGGATTATTCCGGGTATCCTGATTGCCGGCCGGAGTTCTTGAATGCTTTTAGAATGGCAGCTGCACTGGGAACTGCCGCAGGGGTAAGTAAGAAGGGGGTTAAAATAATCGCCCCTTTGATTAATAAAAATAAGTCTGACATTATAAAGCTGGGTATCAAGCTTAAGGTTCCTTATAAATATACATGGTCTTGTTATGAAGGAGGGAGAATTCCCTGCGGTAAATGTGATAGCTGTTATTACCGGGCAAAAGGTTTTAGAGAAGCGGGTATCCCCGACCCTTCCCTTAGGGACACCCAATCTGCCAATCGGGCGGGTGTCCCTCGTAGACGAATATGAAAGGTAAAATCTCCGAAGTTTTTGACAGTATACAGGGCGAGGGCCTATATCTGGGAGAGCGCCAGGTCTTTGTGCGTTTCTTTGGCTGCAACTTAAACTGCCGCTTTTGCGACACAAAGCTCCGCAGCTTTCTGGAATATGAGCCTGAAGAGCTTTATAAGGAATTAAAGATGTACCATCGCAAGGGGCATCATTCGGTATCATTTACCGGAGGAGAGCCTTTATTGCAGAAAGATTTTTTAAGGGAAATCCTTAAGTTGACATTTAAGAATGATATGAAGAATTACCTTGAGACAAACGGTACTCTCCCGGATGCGCTTAAGGAAGTGATAGACCATGTACATATTGTAGCAATGGATTTAAAGCTTCCCAGTTCAACCGGTTTAAATAGCTTTTGGCAGGCACACCGCGTATTTCTGGAGATAGCCGCTAAAAAAGAGGTATTTGTGAAGGCGGTTATCTGCGAATGCACGCAGGAGAGCGATCTTTTAGACGGATTAAGGTTAATCCGCCAGGCAGCGCAAAATACCATCCTTATCCTGCAGCCTGACTCCGGAATAGACCGCGGAGTTTTGGATGCCAAGCTCGAACTTTTTAAAGATATGTGCAGAAGGGAAAAGGTAACTACCTGTGTTATCCCCCAAGTACATAAAATAGCGGGGGTGAAATGAAAGTAAATAAATCTTCCTATGAAGGCCTGCAGAAGAATATTAGGGTGATGAAAACCCCTAAGATAGAAACCTGGGTAAACCAGTATTCTGACAAAGAATATGTTATTATGATAGAGATCCCGGAGTTTACCTGTATTTGCCCTAAAACCGGCCTGCCGGATTTTGCTTTTATAAAAATAGAATATTCTCCGGATAAGCTATGCGTGGAATTAAAATCTCTTAAGATGTACACCATATTTTTCCGGGATATCGGGATCTTTCACGAGCACCTTGCCAATAAGATGATGGATGATTTTGTGAACACCTGTAAGCCCCGCTGGGTTAAGATGATTTCCGAGTTTAACCCGCGCGGAGGGATAAAAACCACTGTGGTAAGGGAGTATAGAAGAGAATGAGAGTAATCGACGCTAAGAAAATAACCGAAACAGTAGCTAATCTCTGCCTTAAGGCAAATTGTTCTTTGCGCGCGGATGTGCTGGGAAGAATAAAGTTAGCTTATAAAAATGAGACTGAGAAAAAAGCAAAGGCAGCGCTGAAAGCTATTATTAAGAATGCAGAGATTGCCCGGCGGGAGAAATTAGCTATCTGTCAGGATACAGGACTTCCGGTTGTATTCGTAGAGCTAGGGCAGGATGTGATGATAAAGGGTGATTTGAGAAAAGCAATTAATAGTGGAGTAGTGAAGGGGTACAAAAAAGGCGATTTCAGGGAGTCAATTGTTTGTAATCCCCTGGCGAGGAAAGGATCATCCTATAGCGGAGCGGTTATACACACGGATATAGTAAAAGGTAGTAAGGTTAAGATAATTGTAATGCCTAAGGGTTTTGGCTGCGAGAATAAGTCGAGATTAAAAATGTTTCTTCCTACTGCAGGGATTGAGGAGATTAAAGAATTTGTTATTGAATCGGTAAAGCTTGCAGGCCCGGATGCCTGTCCTCCGTATGTAGTTGGTGTGGGTATCGGAGGCGGAGCAGAGCTTGCTTCTTTATTGGCAAAGAAAGTTCTACTTAGAAAGTTACCAATTCAAAAAGGGGACACTCTGCGCAGCAGAGTGCTCTCTTTAAGACCGGGGACTGTCCCTTTTTTAGAAATAGAGTTATTAAAAGCAATTAACAGCCTTAAAATCGGGCCAATGGGCTTAGGTGGGAAAACTACCGCGCTTGCGGTAAATATAGAAACATACCCTACGCATATCGCAGGTTTACCGGTAGCAGTAAATTTAAGCTGCCATGCCTTGCGCAGCGCCACAGCAATTTTATAGGGACACCCAATCTGCCAATCGGGCGGGTGTCCCCATATAGGGACACCCGTAGCTTTAGCAAGTTGGGTGTCCCCAAGGGAATGAAAAAAGAAATTAAAGATCAATATAACCATTTTAAAAGTTTAACTGCCGGAGAAGAAATTAAATTCTCGGGTATCATCTATACTGCCCGCGATCAGGCGCATAAAAGGCTTATAAATGATTTAAGTAAAGGTAAAAAACGGCTTTTTGATATTAAAGGCGCTGTACTTTATTATTGCGGCCCGACAAAAGCTCCTAAAGGAAAAGTTATCGGTTCCTGCGGGCCAACTACAAGTTCGCGTATGGACGAATTTACTCCGTTTTTGCTTAGAAAAGGCCTAAAAGGCATGATCGGCAAGGGCAGGCGTTCAAAAGAGGTTATTGCGGCGATAAAAAGATATAAGGCGGTTTATTTTTTAGCTCCCTCAGGGTGCGGGGCACTGGTTTCAAAATATGTTAAAAAGGCAGAGCCAGTAGCTTATGCTGATTTGGGACCAGAACAGATTTTAAGGCTTGAAGTAAAATGTTTGCCTTTAATTGTAGCAATAGATTCTAAGGGAAAGGATATCTATGGAGAGGATTGACGGACGCAGTAAGGATAAGATCAGGAAGGTTACCATAACGCGTAATTTCAATAAATACGCCGAAGGCTCATGTTTAATTGAGCTAGGTGGCACTAAAGTTATTTGCACTGCTTCGGTTGAGGAGAGCGTGCCGCCTTTTTTAAAGAATACTCAAACAGGTTGGGTTACGGCTGAATACGGTATGCTGCCCCGTTCATGCGATAAGCGTATTCCCCGCGGAAAAGATTCAGGAAGGACTTACGAGATTCAAAGGCTGGTAGGCAGGTCTTTGCGTTCAGTTACAGAAATGAAGAGTTTAGGAGAGCGTACTATTTGGATTGATTGCGATGTCCTGCAGGGAGACGGAGGGACACGCACCGCATCTATTACCGGAAGTTTTATTGCCCTGGTGGATGCATTAGCTAAAATCAAAAAAGAAGGCAAAATAAAAAGTATACCGGTTAAAGATTATGTGGCGGCAACGAGCGTCGGGATAGTGAATAATGCTCTATTGCTTGATTTGTGTTATGACGAAGATTCCAAAGCCGGAGTGGATATGAATATTGTCATGACCGGCAGCGGAGAATTTATAGAGATTCAAGGTACTGCTGAGCGGGCACCTTTTTCAAAAGATAAAATGGATAAGATGCTAGAGCTGGCAAAAAAAGGAATCGAGGATTTATTTTCTATTCAGCGCCAATTCGTCGGCGACCTTATATAGGGGCACCCAATCTGCCAATCGGCAGGGTGTCCCCAAAACAGGATGAAATTAATAGTAGCTACAAAAAATAAGAAGAAACTTAAAGAGATAAAAATTATCTTAAGCGGGTTAAGGCTTCAGATTAGTTCTTTGGCAGATTGCGGTAAGAAGATTAAAATAGTCGAAAACGGCAGGACCTTCAAGGAAAACGCCGTAAAAAAAGCAGTGAAGGCTGCGGCAGCATCAGGAAAGCTGACCCTTGGCGAGGATTCGGGGCTTTGTGTTGATGCTTTAAAGGGCGCGCCCGGCGTATATTCATCGCGTTTTTCAGGAAGGAATAAAAGCGATGCGCAGAATAACCTTAAGCTGCTTAAACTTTTAAAGAAATTGCCTCTGCATAAGAGGAAAGCGCATTATACTTGCGCTGTAGCTTTGGCGGATAAAGATGGTTTATTAGGGACTGTAGAGGGAAAGTGCTTTGGGAAAATAAGCCTTGTTGCTAAAGGCAAAAACGGCTTTGGCTATGACCCGCTTTTTTTGATACCGAAATACAATAAAACATTTGGCCAGCTTAGCGAAAGAATAAAGCATAGAATGAGTCATCGGTATCATGCGTTAAAGAAAGCCAGGAAGTTGATTGAGAAATATATTGTTAGGCAAGCAGCAAATTGATATAATAAAAATCAAATGTATGTTGTCTATGTTCTTCAAAGCCTAAAGGATAAAAGATTCTATACAGGTTTTACGAATAACCTGGAGCGGAGGATTGAAGAGCATAATAATGGCCAAGTAGCAGCTACTTCTTATCGTAAGCCGTTCACGCTTATTTATTATGAATGTTGTCTGAATGAGAAAGATGCTATTTCTCGGGAGAAGTACTTAAAAAGCGGAATGGGCAAGAGGTATCTGAAGAGTAGATTGCGTAATTTTCTTTATAGCAATAAGTGATATTCAACTTATAGCGGGCCGTGCCCCGTTACAAGTTGAGTGTAGCTTATGTTTATTGCTCTATAACTTGTAACGGGGCGTGGCTCAGTTTGGCTAGAGCGCTTGCTTTGGGAGCAAGAGGCCGTAGGTTCAAGTCCTACCGCCCCGACTTATAAGGCTTGAAAGATATTTGCGCCTGTGGTTCGATAAACTCACCACACGGCGGATATATGCAATAGATGCGCCTGTAGCTCAAATGGATAGAGCAACTGCCTTCAATACAGGAGCCTTTATACGGAACGAAAAACGTATAAAGTGAATGTGGCTGTATGCAAGGAAATCCCCTTAAGGGATTATTTGCAGGCAACGTTGGCGCACAAGGTAATAAAATATAAGCCTGAAAGGAGGTGAAATGCATCACACTAAGGTTAAAGCCGACATAGGCGTAGCTAAAGTAATTACGGACTTACTGGAAAAAGGTTGTGTTCCGTGTATTCCATTGTCTGAGCACCAGCCTTATGATATTGTAGCAGTTCTTGATAAGAGTAGGATAATAAAACTACAGGTAAAATATGCTGCACTTACAAGAAAAGGTGCTATTGAAGTAAAATTCAGGACAAGTTGGGCAGATAAAAACGGAACGCATATCAAACGTTACGGACCTAAAGACTTTGATTACTATGCTATCTATTGTCCGGAGAAGGATAAGGTTTTTTATGTTTATAATTCTCCGAATTGTCCAAAGATACTGCGTTTTGATCAGACCGGCAATAATCAGAGTAAACATGTTCATTGGGCAAATGATTTCCTTGTGCTAAAAACGGAGTCCTCAGAGACTATACGCCACACGTCTGCAACGACGAAGACATAGTCCAGACCGCAACATTATTGGCTGGAGTAATCCAGTGCGGTAAGCTAAGCAGTAGGTTGGCCGTTCGATTCGGCCCAGGCGCACCATAATAGCAAGGGACGATCCCCGAAGGGGATATGGCCCAGGCACTAAATGTCCGGTAGAAATTCGAACATTTGAACATATGCGAAGTAGAATAGAAAGAATCTTGGGGTTTTTTGTCCTTACCCTGGCAATAATTTACGCTACGGTTTATCTCTACCTGGCAATAATGGGCCAGGCAATTCTTACTAATCAACTTCAGGAGATTACGCGTAAGAAGGTAACCATAGGGTATTTTTCTTTTACACCGGCTTTAAGGGCAGATATTAAAGATTTAAATATACAGGGTTTGTTTAAGTCTCAAATTATATCTGCATCTCCGAGTATTATCGGGTTATTAAGAGGTAAGTTTGTCCTTAAGCATTTGGTATTTATCCGTCCGGAGTTTTCTATAAATAAGACTCCTCCGGAGATTACCGAGGCGTCTGTATCTACGGCGGTCATTGTGCCTTCGGTTGTAGCTACGCCTGTAATTAAGAATGTTAAGCCCATTCCCTTCGGCATTGCTAATTTAAGCATTAAGGAAGGTAAAATTATTTTTGTCGATCATACGGTAAGTTCCGGAAGCATTAAAATCTCAATAGAGGGGATAGAAGCATCCGTCAAGAATTTCTATCTTTATCCCACGCCAAACATTACCGAATTTAAGCTTAAAGCGATAATCCCCTGGAGAGATGAAGAAGAGAAGGGCAAGGTAGGGCTGGATGGTTGGATTAATTCATCTAAAAGGGATATCCGGGCGACCTTAAAGGTTAATGATATCGATGCGGTCTATCTCTATCCTTATTATTCCTACTGGGTTGATCTGGATAAGGCCCGCATTGAAAGGGCAAAGTTGAATTTTTCAAGTGAAATCCACGGTTTAAATAATGAAGTGACCGCAGATTGCCATTTAGAGCTTTCTGATATGGTCCGTAAAGCGCTTGAGATAGGCGAATCAGAGGCTAAAGCATCAAAGATTACAAATGCTGTATTGGATAGATTTAAGGCGCAGGATAACGGAAATGTAAGATTGAATTTTGCTATCAAGACTAAGCTGGATAGCCCGCAGTTCGGTTTTGATAATTTTAAATCGGCTTTTGAGCAGAAGCTTATGCGCGGCCGCGGCACATCAAGGTTTAGGCTGCAGGATACCGTATCTTTACCGGTTAGGACAGTTGAAAGCGGCGTCAAGAGCTTTACGGATTTATCCCGGGCTATGATTGATGGTATTTTTGCCATCGGCAACGAGATTAGAAAGTCAACCGGTGACCTGATTAATCGCGGCGATAGCAGAGAAGAAGATTAGTTCTTAATTTCGTTTTAGTCTAGTTAGAACAAATTACTGTGATCTAGTTTATTGCATTGACATTAGTACTGTTCTTTGATAGAATGTTTCTATGTCGAATCGAAAATGTAGAATTTGCGGTAAAGAATTTTACACAAAACCATTTCATGCAAAAAAAGGTTGGGGTAAGTATTGTTCGATAAAATGTCGAACCAAAGCCCAATTTACAGGGAAATGGGTTGAGTGTGCATATTGTGGTAAGAAAGTTTGGAGAACTCCAAAGGATTTTAAGAGGTCAAAAAGGAATAAATTTTTCTGTAGTGTGGCTTGTCATTGTTCTTGGGAGAACAAGAACGTACGTTTTGGTGTTAATGCACCAAATTGGGTTTCTGGCTCGACTATATATCGCGATCTCATGCGTAGGCATAATGTTCCATTTAAATGCGCCAGGTGTGGAATTGCTGATAAAAGAGTACTAATCGTGCATCACAAGGACGGAAACAGAAGAAATAATAATATAGATAATTTAGAGAGAATTTGTTGTAACTGTCACGCTATAATACATTCTTAATTGGTGGCTGTAGCTCAACTGGTCAGAGCGCTAGACTGTGGCTCTAGAGGTTTTT
>CAZAPC010000049.1:0-7914 GCA_964486875.1 uncultured Planctomycetales bacterium | reverse complement strand
GTATTATCTTTGGAGTTGTTATCAGATACTAAAATCTCCAGGTTAGGATAATCTTGACTTAAGCAAGACTCTATTGTTTCGGCAATAGTCTTTTCGTTGTTATATGTAGGAATCGCAATCGTTACTTTAGCGTTTTGCATAGTAAATTACCCCCCTTAAAAATATTATCCCTAATACTGCTAAGGCCAGATCCGGACGGCTAATAAATCTCTTCCATTTCCCTTTTTCCAGGAAAACACCAAAACAGCGCCATTTGAAGTTTAAGCATTTATCATTAGGATACAGCTCTGAATACAAGCGCATTGATTTTGAGTAGTAGGCTTTCTTAGAGAAGTATTTAATTACCCCGATATTATCGTAATGATACAGGCAGTTTTTGCTTGTAGCCCTTAATCCCATAACCTCTCTGTCCCAAGCCGAATCTTCCGGGCCGCTCAAAGACGGATCAAACAAGGGGCAGCCTTTTGCACGAACAAACCGGACAACATCTATTGGAGTAGCGGTATAGAATTGCCTCTCCCAATTACGAACATAAGCAAATAAACCCTTAGTCTTAATAATCTCCGGGATATAAACTGCGTTGTAACCTATTTTCATAAGATCAACGCACTCACTTATTAAAAGTGGGCTTATAACTTGATCCGCGTCTAGAATGAGAAGATACTCGCCATTAGCCCTGGCTATTCCGATATTCCTCTGCATTGAACGCTCAAAGCCCTCATCTACTACAACAATCTCAAAGTTCTTATAAGAAGAATTATTAACCGCTTCTAAGACATTAGCTAAATCTTCTTTATGCCGAGGAATTATTACGCTAACTAACCCTTTCATCTCATCCCTAAGATTTCTTTAAGCGGCTGCGCCATACCTTCCTTCTTCCAATTAAGGCTTTCTTCATCTTGCGCGGCTCTATGCAAGGCTGCTTTTAAATACGGATAAGGCTCCTGGATATCCGCACCTTTATCTAAAAATTGCTGGCAAACTCTTAAGAGTAGATCTTTCGGTGGATATACTTTATGGATATGCTTAAATTCTTCAATAAGAGCGTAGATATTGGTTTTAGCTTTTACGGATTCTAAAATAGCTTTTTCTTTGTCATTAAAAACAGATTCTTTTTTATTAACAGATTTATTAACAGCCCCTTCGTTTTTTGAAGGGGTATTATTATTTCTTTTCTTTTCCTTTCTTTTCCTTTCCTTTGCTTCGTTTGCTTCGTTTTTTTGAAGCGTTGCTTCGTTTTGCTTCATTTTTCTTGTAATTCCTGAATGAATACCGCCAATTCTTCCAGATTCAACTTTCATAAGTCGTTGTTGTTCCCTAATTTCCATTCTTCTTAAAACTGAATCACTCCAGATATACCTTTCATCTTCTTTTAATAGCCGGTAATCATTGATTAGAGATAAAACAAATTTCTCTGCGCGATCCGGAGAAACGCATAATTCAGTTGCTAAACCAAAAAAGAGCTTAGGAAACTTCTCTATTTTATTGTTTCTGGATTCATATAGTCTTTCAATCAATACCCAATACATACCATAGCCTTCTACCCCATAATCATTAACCATAGCTTCAATTTTAGTATCGTGCCGGGCATGATAATCGTGCGGAAAGTAATAAGTATCTTTCATTAAAAAACCCTTTCAGTATTATTTAAAAAGATCATGTTCCTATAGGGATAAATTCTTTGACTTCTTTTGGAAAACTATCCGCGTCAATTATGTTTTCTTTTTCTACCAGATTGTCCAGGATAACCTCTTTTCTGCCTATAAATCCGGCCCAACGCTTAAAATTTCCGCAGTTAGGGTAAAGGCATGATCGGTAGGATTTACCACTTTCGCTTTTGAAAAAAGCATAGTAAAATTTTCCCCCATATTTTGAAGTTCCCTCTTGAGTTTTTAATAAAGTAGCTCTCATTTGACTAATCCCCCCGGTTTATCTTTATAGACATCATATAGACTTCATTTAGATACATATTACCCCCTTGTGGCCGCGATAATCTCTTCCGGATAAAATTCAACTCCGGGGATCTCTAGGCTTCCTTTTGTAGCTTCGGCTAATTGCCCTAGCATTTTCTCATTAGGAATAAGATACTCTCTAGGTATCTTCTTTTCGTCTTTTATCCTAAATCTCCAAAGAGTTTTTGTTTTTACGCCGGTTACTTTCTCAACCTTAGTAGGAATAACCGGAGCCGGTAATCCGTTTTTCTTCGCCAGCTTATCAAGCTTCTTTTGTTCTTCCTGGCGCCTTATTTCCTCTTCTCTCTGGAATTTCAGCATAGAGCTTTTAATTGTAGCTTCCATTTGCGCCAATAGATTTAACGGCTTACGGAAGAAGTCCATAATCCGCTTTTTGCTTTCGTCTAAGGGCCGCGTCATGGATTTACGCTGCTCTTCCAACTCAGAGGCTTTCTGTTTTATTTTCTTTAGATCTTCCGCAGCGTTTACATAGCTAGGATTATCAATAATGGCATAAGATTTATATATCTCTACCATATCCTCAGTTTGTTTAGCCAGGGCTTGCGCTTCCGGAGTTATCTCAATTATCTCTTGCTTATTCATGTTACACCCCCTTGATTAAATTATATTGCTTCTTAAAGCTATATACTCTTACGCATGCAGCAAAATTAGCAAAATCGTTTTCATCTTTGTATTCCTCAACCTTATATCCGTCCGGAACAAGCTTTACGCATAGACGCCTTTTTATCTTGCCTTTAGGATTCATTTCGTTGTAGGCATTTCTATAGGCTGCTGTTTGCAACCGGACGCTTGGCAAGATTAGGCCGGACTTAACATCTACTAAAGTCTTAGCATTATGGATTAGCCCTACATTGTCAAGCGTTCCGGCATACCAGTAAAGCTTAGAATAAACTTGTCTTTCGCTTTCAGTAGCCTTGAATTTGTAATCCGCGCAAAACTTAATCCAGCCGTTAAGATAAGGCTTAAGGTTAGGATCAAGTATATCAATAGCTAAATCGTCTTTATTCCAAAGTTCAATGGTTCTATGAAGAGCACTTCCGAATTTCCTGGACGCTTCCAATATATCGGCGCGGACATTAGATAAATCGCATAATCCGCATGTTTCTATTATTTCGCTATATCCAGGGATCGGAATATCGTTTAAAAAATACTTATGAGCCTCTTTGTTAAAGACTAATTTATCCATTATCCTTTACCTTTTTTGATAGCTCCGTTATTACTTTCTTGGCTTGCTCAAAGGTTAGTTGAGATAGCTTTTCTACCCCGAATTCTCCTAGCCAATTAACAAAATCATCCTCTTTCTTAAAACACTTATGAGCAAGCTGTAGAATAGCTGCTTCTTGAGCTTTGTTTAATGGTGATTCCGCTGTTTTCTCTGCTTCCGGCTCTACTCGCGGAGCTGCCTCCTGTTCCGACAAAGACTTAGGCTCTTCTACTTCCGGCTTAATATTATTTACTTCTACCGCTTGAGCCTCTACGATCCTTTGTGCTTCGTCCTCGTCATAAATACCGCTAAATCCAAAAGCAATACGCGCTCCCTGGATATAAGCCTTATGCCTAAGCATACGGCGCGGCCATCTCTTCCAGGGCTCCTTATTGCCGTTAAAACACTCATTCATATACTCGGTTACTATAACTGCATGATCCTTGCCTTTGATGTAGAATTTAGCAGTTACGCTGCCTAAATTACCCGGTTGTCCCTCTTCGTCATTCTCAATAAGCTCTACTCCGTTGAAATCCTTTTCTCTATTAACTAAGGAAATCCAGCCGTCAATAGATACTATCGGGATAACTCCGCCTTTAGAGGCCGGGAAAGCATACATTTCTTTGAGGATAGGGTTAAGTCCGTAAGTATTTGCGACTATAACCGCAGAAAGAAATTCCTCGTTTGTCCGGCAATCCCTAAAAACTGTTTGCTTTAAGGTAGTTTGTAAAGCAGTAGGATCTACCTTAAGGCGCGCAGCTAATTCCTGGAGCGCGTTTTTTTGTGGCTCTTTTTTAACTAATTCTTTTGTCATTTTATCTTCTCCTTCTCTTCTCTCTTGGTAACTTTATCTTTAAATGTTTACAGCCTGTTAATGCGCAGTAGTTCAATATCTTGCCCTTACATACACCCCCTTCCTTTTTAGGATTTGTGCAAATAAATCTACTCATCTGCTCCTTGATGTATAGCGTCCCTTATCTCGTCGTCATGTCCGTATTTATACTCTAAATAATCAACACAGCGGCTCTGATAAGAGCAGTTATCGCAGAAATACCTTTTAAACTTTCCTCTTTTTTTGTTTGCGTCGCAAAGAAATTTATTCATTGATAACCTCTACCTTAACTTTAACAATGCCTTGTTCAAGATTAGCAATTTGAGCAAATGCCCTTTTGGATAAATCAATTCTTGTATTGGCGAATCTTTTTCCGATTCTATCCGTTGTCTTGACGATAACACTCTTACCGCTCTCAAGATTTGTAACGCGTAACATAGAGCCCAAAGGCCACAAACGATTAGCGCAGCACATAAGATTGTCATCAAACTTTTCTCCATTAGCCATTACTCCTTTCGTGTATTTATAAGTTCCCTCTTGTTTAAGCGATTGGATGGAATACCAGGAAGCGGTAAGCTCTTTTGCATAACAAAATGTAGTGTTTAATATGCTAAAGGTTATTAGGAAACAAAATAAAATTAAACCCTGTCGGCCGACCTGCGAAGTCGTGTCATTTTTAGACACAAAAAAAGCACGCGAAAGCGCGCTAATCCCAGCCAACAGGGTTGAATGATATTGCTTTGCTTCGCAGGATTTTTTCATAATTACTCTCCTAAAATAAAAAATCCCAATCTGTAATGTTCAAAGATTGGGTAAATATAATTTGACGAGTTGCGTAATTGTTTACGCTCTTATCGTCGGAATTTTTATCATATATATTATGTAAACTTCGCATAGTAACTTTATACTCCCTAAACCTATATTTGTCAAGTGTTTTTTTTAATTTCTGTTTTATAGTCTTTATTGCGTAATTCCGCAGAGCTTGAAAACTCCTGGTAAGGCACTTCGCCATTATACTTTGCTTGATTATAAATCGGATGATTAGGGTCAACATCATCAACCCTACTTTCTTCAAACAAATGGCACCAACACGATCCGTTTATACCTACCAGGCGCTTGATCTTACGCATAACAAAAGAAGAGCAGCCAGCCTTACCATTGACTATCATTGAGGCATACTGCCTAGTTATGCCTATTTCTTCGGCAAAACGAGATATAGCCCCTCTCTTACGCCAGCCTCTTGAGATTTGAATAGCTTGCCAGGAGCTCTTCTTAAGATAGAAAGAGCGGTATTCTTCTCTGTCGCTTGGTAACTTATCTTTGACAAACTTATTAACTAATTGTCTAATCATTTTTGACTTCTTACCTTACAGCCCGGATCATTCATTAAGCAATCTAAACATTTATTGGTTATCCGGCTTAATTCTCCGCGTTTTGGGAACTTCCTCTTGATAGCAATATAAAGCTCCGGTTTTACCCTTACCGATATTTTTGGCGATTTCATTTAACCCCCTATTTAGATGTCGGACACTTTGTATTGCTAGTATAACATATTGTCGGACACTTGTCAAGGGCAACACTAAATCTAACAGATTATTTTCTGAATTTCCTCTAAGGAGTAGGCTACAAGATAGACTCTTCCGGGGGGATTGTGGAATAATTCTTGGAAGTTTCTTTGATTAGGGCTTTGAATATTACTACCTACTTTACACTCCACGCCATACATTACCTTATTCTTATCATCAAAAGCGAATATATCCGGAAGTCCTGTCATAAGGTAAGGATCAAGAATAAAGGCCCCTTTTTTACTAAAGGAGCCTTTAACTTTAACCTTCCCGGCTGTTAATCCGCGCGCCCTAAGGTAATGTAAGATTTGTAAAACTAGATGATTCTCCGGACTGCCGCGTTTTCTGGGCCTGTTAAGCCACTCCGGATTGAATCGCCTCATACAATAAACGGATACATGCAAAGCCCTATGTTAAGAACCGCGCATACAAAAACCTCTTCTGCGGCTGCGTAAATAGGGTTACGGACGCCTAAATATACGCTAAATAGTCCTATTCCGGCATGAACCGGCAATACCCACCAGGCATTACCGCCAAAGACAAAGCAGAATATAAGCCCTGAGGCAATAACGCTTAAAGCGTAGGTTGTGCGTCTTATTATCTTCCAAATAAGGGTATCAGCTCCATACCCCATAGAAAAACCAGCTATGAGAGCCGGAAACACTAAAAACAGCCAAAAACTGAAGCGTCCCATAACTAAAGAAGCTATATTGACTGTCGCGGCAAGTATCAAAGAAGCTATGAATCTTCTTTTCCACTTTCCGGATCTTCCGCCCAAAGCGTATAATAAGGTAGCCAGGCTTAGCCCTAGCATGGATCCGGCTGCTGTGTAAAGTATGGTATATTCGTTCATCTTTACTCTCCTATAGCTTGGAGTAACCACCTCTGCGCTTGCGCTTCCGGCTTATCCAAGAATTGTTTTATCTCTTCCTTATTGCCCCAAAATACCCTCTGTTCTTTAAGCATTGGAGCTGTTCTTGAGCAACTGATTAAGGTAAGCGATACGATTGTTAATATACTCAACCCTAGCAGCTTTCTTCTGATCGCATTTTTCAAGGAGTAACCTCGCTTTCTCTTTTTCCAGGTTATCAAGTTCATTTTTCCACCTCTCGCGTCTTTTTTGAATAGGCAATACACCTAACAACTTATCTAGAAATCCACCCCAACCCATATTTACCCCCTTATTTTGTAGGCGTAAATCCTGTTACCGCCGCGCATAGGGCTGATACTGCTCCGCCAAACAAAGAGATCGCCATAGCATAGTTACGCATTGATTCTAATGTTCCTACAAAAGATAAACCCCAAACAGCCGCTCCACTTATTACTACTATTATAAGCTTTTGCCAATTCTTCATTTCTGTTCTCCTTTTCCTTGTGTTCTGTCTTGACGCTGAAAATAAGAAATAAAAACCATAGTTATTATGCTCACTATAGCGTCTACCGGCATGATCTTTCTTATAGCGCATATACCGAATACCAGGGCGCATACTACTGTTAAGATAAACCGGCCGGATAAAAGTTTATTTATCATTCTCAATCTCCTTTTCCGCTTCCTCTAATCTTTCTTTTAAGGTTTCTGCATGCCTTTTCTCTTCCTGGCAAAGCTGACAAGGAAGATTATCTCTTTGTTGCCCTGTCGTCAAAATACGCCTACCACATTTGCACCAGTCTATCCAAGACATGCCTACCTCACCTTACGAATATCTTAGTAAATAACCCGGCCAAGAATCCGGATATTACCCCAAATACAGTAGCCTTACCCTCAATATTGGCAATATCAGTTTCGCACTTGTTTATACGCTTAAAGCTTTCTCCACAAGGTAAGCTATCTAGCCGCTTTTCCATGTTGTCTAACTTAGCTGCTACAAAACCCTCAAATGCCGTTTGCGGCTGAAAATCCTTCATTGATCTTCTCCTTTCTATTCTGTCCCACATAGCGACCCTCTATTTACTTGACAAAATAGGCTAAAATATGGTATATTCTAAACATGAATAAAATTATTTCTCTTGTTTTGCTTATTTCGGTTTTTCTAATATTATTTGCCGCTTTTGTTCCAAAATATCAATTTCCAGTTCAAGGATCTGCTATTTATCGCTGCAATACCATTACCGGAATAGTTGAAAGAAATGCTTTCGGTAAATGGGAAAAACTCCCTTAGCTATAGCGTATCTATCCGCTCAAGGATCTGTTTTCTTAGATCCTGTAATTCCGGATTTTCCTTATTAAGTTTCTCCACTTTCCGGTATCGTTCCAGCAAATTATCTATTCCTGTTACTTTATTATGTATCTGGATAAGTTTACTATGTTCCTCGGCGGTAAATTCTTTAGTATGCTTTTTC
>CAZAPC010000048.1:3171-8331 GCA_964486875.1 uncultured Planctomycetales bacterium | reverse complement strand
ATATTGAATGATAAAAGGGTAAAACCGATAGGATTGGGGGCGCGGGATACTTTGCGGCTTGAGATGGGGTATAGCCTTTACGGCCAGGATATAAATCAGGATACCACACCCTTAGAGGCCGGTTTGGGTAATTTCATAGACTGGGGAAAGGATTTTGTCGGCAAAGTCGCGCTTTTAAAACAAAAAGAATCAAAGCTTAAGCGCAGGATGGTCTGTTTTGCTGTTAATTCCCGGCGTTCGCCCAGGCATAATTACCGCATAAATTATAAAGGTAAAGACTTTGGGGTTGTAACCAGCGGGTCTTTTTCTCCAAGCCTTGGCCAGGGGATTGGGATGGGGTATGTTCAAGATGGGGTATCCCTGGAAGAAGAAATTAGGCTTATTGAGAATTCTCTCTCAATAGATGCAAAAGTTGTCAGAAGGCCTTTTTATAAAAACGGAAGCGTAAAACTTAAAATATAAGGAGATAAAAATGCTTGTGCCGGATAATCTTTTGTTTACCAAAGACCATGAATGGGCGAAGATAGAAGAAGGGAAAGCTACTATTGGGATAACTGATTTTGCCCAAAGCTCATTAGGCGATATTACCTTTGTTGATTTGCCTAAGGCAGGCCAGGCCGTAAGGCAGTCGGCTCTTTGCGCAACAGTTGAATCAGTAAAAGCGGCCTCTGATGTTTATTCTCCGCTGTCAGGAGAGGTTATCAAAGCTAATGAAGCATTGGTTAATCATCCGGAACTTATGAATAAGTCTCCTTATGAATCCGGTTGGCTTGCGGTAGTCAAAATATCCGATTTAAAAGAAAAAGCTAACCTTATGGATGCAAGAAAATATAATGAATACGTAGAAAGCATTTCTAAATGAATTACGTCCCGCATACAAAAGAAGATAGGCAGGATATGCTTAAAGTAATCGGCGTAAAGAGCATAAATGAGCTTTTTAAGGATATTCCGGTTTCTTTAAGGCCGAAGTCTTTTAACATCCCGCAAGGTAAGTCTGAGTTTGAGGTAATGGAGCATTTAATGAAACTTTCCGCAAAGAATGCAGCCGGGCTTACGAATTTTATCGGAGGCGGCTTTTACGACCACTATATACCTGCAGCAGTTGACGCTTTAGCTTCTCGCTCTGAATTTTACACTGCCTATACTCCTTATCAGCCAGAGTGCTCCCAGGGATGGCTTCAAGCTATCTATGAATACCAAACAGTAATTTGTGAATTGACCGGTTTGGATGTCTCCAATGCCTCTTTATATGACGGAGGGACTGCGCTCTATGAGGCAGCAATGATGGCAGTAAGGTTAACCGGGAGAAAGAAGATAATTGTTGATAGCGGAGTGAGCTTAATTTATCGTACCATGCTTTATACGTATACATCTAACCTTTCGATTGAATTTATTGAGACTCCGGTTGCCCACGGGCAGAGTTGCCGCGAAGATATATATAGGAATCTAGATGATAATACCGCAGCGGTAATAGTTCAAAACCCTAATTTTTTCGGCGCGGTTGATGATTTCTCAGATATTGCGGAAAGAGTGCATGAAAAAGGTGCATTGGCAATTGCTTCGGTGTATCCGGTCTCATTAGGGATGCTTAAGAGCCCGGCAGAGATGGGTTTTGATATAGCAACCGGCGAAGGCCAGAGTTTTGGAATACCTCTTTCATTTGGCGGGCCTTATTTAGGTTTTATCGCTGTTAGGAAAGAATATATGCGTCAGCTTCCGGGAAGGATTGTAGGCGCAGCCCTGGATCAAGACGGAAAACGCGGGTTCGTGCTCACATTACAAGCGCGCGAACAGCACATCCGGAGAGAAAAAGCAACTTCTAATATCTGCTCTAACGAAGCGCTTTGCGCTTTAAGGCTGTTAATCTACGCCTGCCTTTTAGGGAAGAAGGGCCTAGGGGATTTAGCGAGCCTTAATTACCAGAAAGCAGAGTTTGCGAAATCTCTTCTGGATAAGGTACCCGGGGTAAGGGTAAAAAGAAGCTCTCCTACTTTTAATGAATTTACTATTGAGCTGCCTAAAAATGCAGATGAGGTAGTCCGCTCTATGATTAATAAAGGTTTTGCCTGCGGGTTCCCTCTGGGCAGGTTTTATAAGGGACTAGATAACTATCTTTTGGTTGCAGTAACTGAAAAACGCACCAAGGAAGAGATTATAAATCTTGCCGATAGCCTGGGGGCAGCGCTATGCAGTTAATATTTGAGAAATCTTGCTCTGGACGCTCAGGATTCAGCCTGCCTAAGCAAGATGTTCCTTTAGCAGGGCCTTTACTAAGAAAATACTGCCGTAAGTCCCTGCCTAACCTTCCGGAGGTTTCGGAATTAGACGTAGTGCGTCATTTCTCCTGCCTGTCGCGCTTAAACTTTTCTGTAGATACGAATTTTTATCCGCTCGGATCATGCACCATGAAATACAATCCCAAATTTACTGAAAAAGCAGCTTCTATGGAAGGTTTTTCTTCTTTGCATCCTTTGATCCCGCAATTATCAGGCGGAGGGTTGCTGTCACAAGGTTCTTTAGAAGTCTTATATCATATGGATAAATTGCTTAGCGAAATTACCGGCATGGCGGTATTTACTATGCAGCCTTTAGCCGGAGCCCACGGTGAACTTACCGGTGTAATGCTTATTGCAGCCTATCATAAGAATAATGGCTCTCAAAAAAAGTATATTATCATTCCGGATTCTTCTCATGGGACTAATCCTGCAAGCGCAGCTATTGCCGGGTACGAGGTTATAGTTATACCAACGGATAAGGATGGATTCCTGGATATGGAAGCTTATAAAAAAGCTTTAAGCAAAGAGACCGCTGCAGTAATGCTTACTTGTCCGGATACCCTAGGCCTTTTTAATCCCAGGATAAAAGAGATCGCGGATTTAGCGCATAGTGCAGGAGCCCTTATGTATTATGACGGGGCAAACCTTAATGCGATAATGGGTAAATGCCGGCCTGCAGATATTGGTTTTGATCTTGTGCATCTTAATCTGCATAAGACCTTTGCCACTCCTCACGGAGGAGGGGGCCCCGGAGCAGGCCCTGTTGGCGTTTCCGAAAGACTGGTGGAATTTTTGCCGGTATCCCGCGTCCTACGCAGGGATGATGGTACATACTTTCTTGATTACCAGAATCATAAGACCATAGGTTATATCGCGCCTTTCTATGGCAACTTCGCTGTGATTTTAAAAGCGTACGCATATATCCTTGCCTTAGGAAAAGAGGGGCTTATGGAGGCAAGCGAAAATGCGGTACTTAGTGCTAATTACTGTTTAAGCAGCTTAAGGAGTTATTTTGATATTCCGTTTGATAAGCCCTGCATGCACGAGTGTGTTTTATCTGCCTCCCGCCAGGCAAAAAATGGAGTGCACGCTTTAGATATTGCAAAATACCTTATCGATAAAGGTTTCCATCCGCCTACTATCTATTTCCCCCTAATCGTCAAAGAGGCAATGATGATTGAGCCTACTGAAACAGAGAGTAAGGAGACTTTGGATAAATTTATAGAGGCTATGATTGAAGTAGCTAAGCTTGCCGAAACAAATCCTAAGGCGATTAACTTGGCGCCTTTAACTATGCCGATAAAAAGGCTCGATGAAACTAAGGCAGCACGTGAGCCTAACCTGCGCTGGGTACCTTAAATAAATTATTATGAAAACTTTCAGGCTTATCCGTTCAAAACCGGCCTCGGCTTCTTATAACATGGCCCTTGATGAAAAGATTTTTTTCCGTTACCTAAAGGATGGGATTCCGGTATTTCGCGTCTATAGTTGGGCAACCCCATCTTTTACATACGGAGTTTCACAAAAGAATCCCGGGCAAGAGATTAATCTATCGCGTTGCGCTGAAGGCGGCATTCATTTAGCCAAGAGAATGACCGGCGGTGGAATATTATTCCATAATGATGAAATCACCTATAGCTTTACTTGCAGCAAGGAAGATATAGGAGAGGATGACAGTGTTTTTGTCTCGTATCGCAATATTTGTGTTTTTCTTATTTCTTTCTATGAATCTTTAGGGTTAAAGCCTTGTTTCGCGCTTGAGGCAGAAGGCTTTAAGGAAAGATTTTCCGGCCATCCGTTATGCAGCGCCTCGCGGGAGAAATACGATATTGTCATTAATGGAAAGAAAATCGGCGGCAATGCCCAGAAGCGCAATCGCAGGGCAATCTTCCAACACGGCTCGATTCCATTAAGCCTTGATTGGGGCTTAATGCGAAAATATGTACGTTTCTTGCCGCAAGAGGTTTTCTCGGATGTCACTTCTCTATCTTTGGAGCTTAAAGTTGTACCTGCCAGGGAAATACTGGAGCAAAAATTGATTAATGCTGTTAAGGATTCATTTGGTACTGATTTTATTGAGGAAGAGGAACCGTTACATGAAACCCGCCTGGCTTAATAAAAAAATATCCCTGAAAGACTGCGCTTACGTAAAGGGCATTTTAAAAAGAAGCGGGCTTAATACTGTTTGCGAAGAAGCGCAGTGTCCTAATATTGGTGAATGTTTTCTTAAGAGACAGGCAACCTTTCTTATATTAGGCGATATATGCACGCGCGGTTGTGCTTTTTGCGGGGTGAAAAGGGGCTTGCCTATGCCTTTGGATCCGGGGGAGCCAAAGAGAATCGCGGATTGCGTAATTGCCTTAGGATTAAAACATCTTGTAATTACTAGTGTTACGAGAGATGATTTGCCTGATGGAGGAGCAGGGGTATTTTCAGAGACAATAAATGCAGTAAGACGGCTTGCTAAAGATATCAAGGTAGAAGTTTTGATTCCTGATTTTAATGGAGACAGAGATTCTTTAAGTTTATTGATTAAGGCAAGGCCGGATATAATTGCGCATAACTTAGAGACTGTTCCCCGCTTATATCAAGAGGTGCGCAAAGGCGCTTCTTATGAAAGATCTTTGGAAGTTTTCCAGATTCTTAAAGAATCTGCGTTTGACATACCTTTAAAATCCGGCTTAATGCTGGGGTTAGGGGAAAAAGAAGAAGAGGTATTGGCAGTATTCGATGATTTGATTAAGGTCGGCTGTGTTTATTTGAGTATTGGACAGTATCTTGCTCCAAGCCGCTCTCATTTTCCGGTAAAAGAATACCTAAGCCCGGAAATCTTCGAACTTTACAGAGAAAAAGCTCTGCTAGCCGGCTTTAAGTTCGTCAAAAG
>CAZAPC010000048.1:0-3071 GCA_964486875.1 uncultured Planctomycetales bacterium | reverse complement strand
TCTTCGAACTTTACAGAGAAAAAGCTCTGCTAGCCGGCTTTAAGTTCGTCAAAAGTGCCCCGTATGTACGTAGCTCTTACATGGCGCATGAGTATTGTTAGCGGGTCCTGTCTTGGAGTGTTTCCTTCCGGGGACGCTTTTTTAGCTTTCGTATCTTTGCTTCCGGTGCTGAAAGCTTTCTAATCCACCTTCACCAAAATACGAAAGCTTGTTAGGCCGGTAAAAGCCGGTTTGGCTTGATTCGGGCAGCACGTTAGAAAGCTTTTGCGGGCATGGACCCAGCACTAATTTTTTTAGAAATTAATGCTGGGGAGAAAAAGCTTTCGCTCGAGTGCAGCATTTCCACGCCGGGGAAATGCAAACGGTGATGCGAGAACAAGGCAAGACGGCTTGATTACCGGACAGATAGGGGCCAGCTAAAACATGAAATTATAGCGCTTGTCATATTTTAATATTGCTATATAATTAAGTATGTGTAATGTAATTAAAAAAAATAGAGGAGGAGAGTAAATGAGCAAGTCGGTTAAGGGCACAAAAACTGAGAAGAATTTATTGGCGTCATTCGCCGGAGAGTCGCAGGCAAGGAACCGCTATACGTATTTTGCAAGTGTAGCGAAGAAAGAAGGTTACGAGCAGGTCTCACGTTTTTTTCTTGAAACTGCTGAGAACGAGAAAGAGCATGCCAAGGTATTCTTCAAGTATTTAGAGGGTGGAGAAGTAGAGATAACGGCAAGTTATCCTGCGGGAATTATAAAAGATACAAAGACTAATCTTGAGGAAGCGGCAAAAGGAGAGAATCTAGAGTGGACTACGCTTTACCAGGATTTTGCAAAAACCGCTAAGGATGAAGGATTCCCCGAAGTTGCGCGTTCTTTTGAGCAGATTGCCAAAGTCGAAAGATTCCATGAATCCAGGTACAGGAAACTCATGAATAATATTGAGAAAGGCGATGTCTTTAAGAAGAAAACAGCTATAAAATGGCATTGCCTGAACTGCGGTTATGTGCATGAAGGGGATGAGGCGCCGAAGGAGTGTCCTGCGTGTAAACACCCGCAGGCGTTCTTTGAGGTATTGCCTGAGAATTATTAGTTTATGAAAGATAAAGGTTTTACCCTGGCTGAATTGCTTTTATCTGCGGCTATACTTGCTTTTGTACTTACCGGGCTGCTGCTTCTTTTTATAAGCTGTTCTTTACTAAACGAGGCAAACCGCAATATGTCTATTGCTACTAGCCACGCCGAATATATATTGGAAGACATAAGATCAGCTAGTTTTACCGGCCTTGAAACAAGGATTAATAATAATGGAACAAACGGATGGGATTTAAATTCCATCCAGCTACAGTCCAGCCCTTATAATTTTACTACTCTTGCCGCAGAGGGTATAACGACATCTGTTTTCCAGAGTGGGAATCCTTTAGGTATTTCGGTTGAAGTAGCCTGGCAGGATAGAGGCCAGAAAGATAGAGCCGTAGAGTTAAGAACTTATTTTACTGATTATTAATGAGGGGTTTTACTCTAGTAGAAATTTTGGTTGTTGCGGTTATCTTCGCATTGATGATGGCAGGTATAACCGGGGTATTGAATTTAGGCTACCTTAGTTTTCCTGTTGATTTAGGGCAAATGGAAGCGCACCAGCAGGCAAGGCAGTTAATGTCATGGGTTACCCGTGAGTTGCGCCAAAGTAGAAATTTACAAATTTTACCCTTAACAAGCGATATGGATCAGATTATTTTTAATTCTTCTGCGGGCTTGGGGATAAGTTATTATCCTGATTCAGGAGATTTTAATGGAGACGGCGCGGTAAACCAGATAGTGAGGGAATACCCCGCAGGTACACGCAGGATAATCGCGGGGAGTATTTCGCGGTTTAAATTCAATTTAAATAATAGCTTACTTCGTATTGAAATAAGGGCAGACAAAACAGTTAGCGGTAGGAATCTAAGCTTTGCTTTAATCGAGCAGATAAGGTTAAGGAATGAATAAACGTTCAGCAGTGCTCATATTGTCTTATATGGTGATTTCGGTGCTCACTATATTGGGAGCGGCTTTTTTTACAGGCAGTATTTCTGAAAGCAGGACAGCGAAGCATTATTGTGATTCCACGCGCGCTTTTTGGGCCGCAGAAGCTGGGCTTGCCGAAGCGTATCAAAATTGGATTAATGGCAACGCGCAACCGGCGGGGCAGGTAGATTTTGGCTCGGGTGCATATTCCATAGACTCTAGTAATATGCCTGATGTAGAGGTAAGCGGTACATTCAGCGGCGCCCAGAGGAAGGTGCGCGCTTCTTTTGTGCGTGTTCCTCTTGCTTTTGATAATACGCTTTCTGTCGGAAGAAATCTTTCCCTTTCTGGGCTATTGGCAAGAATAGAGGTATATGATAAGACGCGCATCTCCGGGGCATACTCAAAATCTTTAGGGACTAGCGACTGGTTTGAAGATAAGCAGGTGGGTGTAAGCCAGGATAATACAACCATTAGAATACCGGATTATAATAATAACGGGGTAAGCGATGAATTCGGTGATTTTGTGCAGTTTGGCAGAAAAGCAGTGCAAGATTATTCTGCGGATGAAATAGTGTATATTCAGAACAACGGCACGGTTAATATTTTCCCTAATCAGGCTTTGGTGGGTAAGAAGGTAATTTTTGTCGAAGGCGCGGCTCCGGGCCAAGGAAATGTAAATATATTCTTTGATGCTACCTGGCAGGATAATCAGGATATTACGGTTATCGCAACCGGGACAGTCTCTTATGTCCAGCCTTTGCAGTTTCAATCCAACGCACGTTTAAGTACTTTTTCCTGGGGGGATTATAATGAGGCTGCCATATTCCGCAGCGAACATGAAAGCGTAGTTTATACGCATGAAGATGCTAATTTTATAGATATCCTTGATTGGGGTTCTACCACCGGCAATATTATTGCTAATCGCGATGTATCATTAAAAGAAGTTTTAACTTATGAGAAATATTTTTTCTCAGATCGCGTTAGAAACGGAGATCTTCCGCCCGGGCTTAAATGGCTGCCCGGTGCTGGCACGGCCGGATTTACGCATCTAGCGGACTGGGAGGA
>CAZAPC010000047.1:0-8334 GCA_964486875.1 uncultured Planctomycetales bacterium | reverse complement strand
GTAATAAAGGTGCTTTCCAATACGTGCTTGGGCTCATGTCTAGCAGCTACCAGAATGGCAACTGCCGGGCCTTCAATGAGGGTTGTTTTTTCAGGATACGCCTCTTCTTCTCTGCTTAGGCTGCGTAAGATATTTATAACATATCCTAAGCCATGGATAAGGACGAGTAATTCGCTAAGAATCAACAGGAGAGAAAGGAATTGTTCAAAACCGGTGTAATTCGAATAGAAAAAGAGCAGGGTCCTGACTACGATATACGCGATGATTACGATCAGCGCGAATACAGCCAGTGCGTCAAATAATTCTCTCTTGCGGGTTATCTTCATCAAAAATAATATTTTACGCTTGCGATTATGTTCTTATCCCTGTAAACGCCGCAGCTTGAATCAGTGGTTGAGGCATGGATATTCAGGTTAAGGCGCTTATTTACATCCCAGTTTAGTTCCGCGCTGAATTTATGACTGACGATATTATGGGAATCGCAGGAGGTTTCATAGCCCAAGTCATAATACAGTTCATCTGCCCCAAAGAACACCCCTCCCTTATTCAGGGAATGCCGCCAATTCAGGTATAAAGAGTTTACGCAGAAGCCTTTCGGAGAGAAGTAATCCGAAAGCTTACGCCGGAAATCCTGGTAAAAATAGCGGTATTTTAATGAAAGCCGCTTAGGGTCAATTGAGAAAGAATATAGAATGTCTAAGCCGGGCTGGTGCAGAGAATTACCGTCTGAATACGAAGAATAAAGATAATCAGCTCCTGCTTTAAGCCTTTTATTTATATCCAGGCCCAGGCGCTCTTTGTAATTGTCGCGGTATACCCGGTTACGCACAACCGTACTGTTATTCTCCAGCCGCTCGCGCTCCTGGGAAAAACCAAGGATCCCCATATCCCAGACGCGGAAGTTTTCACTTACTCCAAAAGTATGCATCTGCCGTATATGTCTGTTGTAAGCGGTATGGTTATAAAATGCATCCAACCACCAGCCGGGATTGTTGATAAAGGTGAATTTGAGCCGAGTTTCGTTCTCGTTAATATCGCTGAAGTCAAAAAAATTGCGCTGGTTAAAGCGGTATTGCAGCTCAGCGCTCAGGCGCTCACCCAGCGAAACTCTTAAGCTGCTGAAATACGAGCTTTTCCTGACATCGCTGTCACGCGCAGAGCTGTCCTGTTCCAGGAATTCATACCCGTTCTTAAGCAGGATATGTTTACGCAGGAGTCTTGTTTTTTCTAAGCCTTCCCTGGCGCGGAAATGATGCTGATAAATAACCAGGATTTTCTTATATTCTGTCTCTGCCTCCTGCCACATCGATTGATATGAATACACCTGAGCCAGGTTAAAGATCGCCTCTGTATTTTGAGGGTCTCCGGCAATCAATGAGCTATAATGGCCTATCGACTCTTTTACGCGACTATACCAATAAGAGCGCTTGGCCCGCATCTCCAGATCAACCAACTCATCGTAGCGGATATCCAGTATTTTTTTGTATTCGGCAAGTGCCCTTGCATACTGCTTAGCCCATCCTAAAACGCGCGCCTTCTCTAACCTGATACCCCGCTCTTCTTTCTCCGCCAACAGCTCATCATATACCCTTACTGACTCCTTGTATTTACCATCCCAGCTTAAGACATCAGCTAGCTTTCCCTTGACCTGACGGTCATATTTTTGCTCGAGTGCCTGCTCATAGAGAAGCTCTGCTTCAGCGAATTGCTGGTTATAGGACAAGACATCCGCCAGATAAATCCTGACTTCCATATTATTAGGTTCCCAGGAAGCCATATTGCGCAGCATATCGATTGCATGCCGGTAATCTCCGGTTAAAAGAAGCCTCTTCACATAAAAAGAAAGCATATTCCTGTCTTTTTGCTTGGAAAGCACGGTATCAAAATAAATTACGGCATCCATATACCTTCTGTCATCAAGCATAATATTCCATATAGCGCTGTAAGCCTCAAAATCTTTGGGGTCCTTACTAAGCACCTCTTTATATATTCTTTCTGCATTTTTGTAATCCTTCTTCCAGATATAAACCTCAGCCATTTTCTTTTTGATCCCTAAGTCGTATGGGTTATCTTCAATGGCTTTTTCAAACTCGGTTATTGATTCTTCATAACTGCCCTGCCAGCTCAATATCTCGGCAAGCCGCACCCGCGCTCTTATATTCTTAGGATCCTGTTTCAGTATCTGCCTGTAAAGGCCGATCGAAGTATTATAATCTTTCGCAATCATCGCTGACTCGCCAAAAAGCCCTTCCACCTCTTCTCTATCCCTGAATTCCAGATTTTTTTCTAAAAGAAGTTCTTTATAGATCTGCATCGCCTGCGCATACTTTCCCGGGTACTGAAATGATTTTGCCAGGATCGTGCGGGCCCTAATGTTTTTTTGGTCAAAAGCTAAAACCGGAATAAGGGCCTCTCTTGCCTTGGCGTACTGTTTATCCCACAGATACACCTCTGCCAGCCCCAGCCTGAACTCAGGATCATTACTATCTCTGACTAACTCGGAGTATACGCTTATTGCCTTGGGATAATCGCGCTGCCAGGAATAGGTCTGGGCAAGGGCTCTCTTGGTCCTGTAGTCCTTTGGCTCGATTACAAGGATTTTATTGAAGGTCTCTATTGCTGCAGGGTGCTGCCTTGACCACTGATAGGAATAAGCCAGCTCCCGGAGGGCTTTTATCTTCTTCGGCTGCTGAGTGAGCGCTTTATTAAAATAAGGGATTGCCTGATCGTATTCAGACTTCTCAAACAGCTTGTGGCCCTTAAAATAATTAATTTCCGGCTGCTGGGTGAGATGATAAACTGCAGAAGCGATAAGCGAAGCAGAGATAAGGGCAATTGCTACGCAGATTTTGATCATCTGTCGATTGTTTTATCGCTTTGTTAGTACGCTATTGCTTATGATATTATAACAGAAAAAACCTGCATTTATTAGACTTAAAAAGAGAAGTCTTTAGAAAAACTAATCCAGGTGTGGCAGTGGTCTCCGTCTGAGGGCATGCGGTGAGATAACGGCCAGAAAGTCTCCACGCGCAATGACAGGGAATGTTCGGGAAGACTAAAGAAAATACCGCATCCTATGGATCTCAATGTGGTATATGCTTTTTGTCCCTGCGGAGGGGTCCTCAGGCGCGCCGTTCCACAATCGTGCACCGTAAACAATTTTATGGAATTGTAAAATGTTGCCTTTGAGAACGGGACCTTTATATCCCGGGGAATAAAGTAGGCGGGGAAGGCAAAACCGGAGGAAACAGAAATCCCGTTATCTCCCAGGACGTCCGCGCGGGGATATGCCCGCATCTCAACCACCCCGCCCGTTCCTCCGAGGCAGAAACATCTCGGACCGATAAGCGTGTGCGAAGAAAGCTGAAAATGGCTTTTAAATAACAGCTCCAGGTCACGGTATATCTTCTGCCGTCTTCCCAAAACCAGATGATTCATCACAAATTTACTCCCGGCTCCGGTGGTAAAGGAATTCGGATCTTTCGATCTTAAGCCGGCGAGTATCCCCGGAATGCCAAAATGCAGGTCATTAGTAATGATCGTACGGCCTAGTTTATCAGATTTATCTACACTTAGGTTCAAAAGAACAGCACGAATTCTATCCTCGGCGACCCTGGGTACCCCTTGATACCAAAGGATATCCCAATAGCCAAAACCCACGCTCCCACTGACTGTACAACCCGGCTTATCGGAGAGCATCTTGATCAGATTAACCTTAAAATCCTGTGCTTTCTTATCCCGGTCTACATCTTCAAGCTCATAATGGTAATCTTCTCTCTTATGAGGCATATAATAAACTTCCAGCTTCAAATCATTGGCAAGCGGATAGTAATAATCCAGGTCTACCAACTTGCGGGCATTTGCCTCCGATATCTCCAATTTTACGGTTAGGCTATCATCAAAACCCGCCACATTATTATAAACAAAAGAGGGTTTGTAGCGGTTTCTAAAATTATATTTGGAAGCATAATTATCAAACACATATTTTATATGGAAAGGAAGCTTATCTTTTACTTGTAGTTTTATAGTGACGATAGAAAAATCTTCGGACGGTTCCACAAAAGCCTGGACCTTTCTATCCGGATGCTTGTTTGTGGTATAAATGTCCTTTTTTAATATTTGATAATTAAAAAAGTCCCCCGGCTTTAAAGTCATTCTTTTCTTATATACTGCCTGCCTAAAATACCGTTCGCCCTTTATATTTATCGCCTTTATTCTTGTCTCAACGGCCGTGAGGTTTAAAATTCCTTTTTCAAAACTTTGTTCTGGGATATAGACAAAAGAGGTTACATAACCCTTCGAATGATAGACCCTGGTTAATTTTTCCCCGATTCCTTCTATTTCTTTCAAAGACAAATCTTTATTTTGATAGGACGAGACAACCCCATCAATCTCTTTTTGCGAAAGCAATGTTATATTAATAACTTTTATCTTTTCGATGAAAACTTTTTCTCTAGGGAGGGCGATTTCTGGCTTCTTAAATTTCGTTTCTTTTATCGTTATATTATCTTGCAGCTTACCTTCTTTTTCCATTAGCTTGGTATCATAAGCAGCATCACTAGCGCTTTCATCATCATCGGTATGCTGCGCAAAACACAATTCGTAACTGGTAGAAGCTAATAGGAAGATAAGGACTAAGAAAATGGGGGACGCTTTAAGGCGGGATTTTGCTTCTCGCAAAACTTTATTTTCGACTGGACTCTTTCGCATCCATTCTTTATTGTAAAGCGATCTAAATTCCCCCCTCTGCTAAATCTAACAAAAAACCTCCGCCATTTCTAGCGAAGTTAGTTCAATCAGACCGCTTCTTTTATATTCGCCAGAATATCCTGGAAATCGCAAGGCTTTTCAATATAGCCGTATGCGCCTAATTTTGAAACTCTCTCTTGAATGCCCTTACTATCCAGCTCTTTACCGGTCATAAAGACGATGGAAATACTCCTTAAGGCGCTGTTATCCCTTATGGCGGAGGCAATTTCATATCCGTCCATGCCCGGTATAGCTATATCTAATAATATCACGTCCGGCTTAAACTCCTTAGCAGCAGCAAACCCAAGCAGCCCATTATTTTCTGTTCTAACTTCGTATTCTCCGGTTAGCTCAAGGTTTAATTTTAGCAATTTCGTAAAATCTGTTTCATCGTCAATAACCAATATTTTCTTTTTTCCCATACCCACGTCCCCCCTTAGTGATTTGTTAGGCATTCGATGGAACAACTATCAAGAAATTAGAGGCTTAGAGAGGCCTATTTCTCGTAAAAAATGTCCGTTTTGCCCGATTAAAATAGGAGCGGTTGCATAAATAAACCATAGGCTAAAAGCACAGTAGCAATAGTGCCGAAAAACAGGCCCAGGATCCACATGAATTTCCTCTTAAGCAGCGCGCTTACCGAAGAAAGCATGATGCCTATCTGAAAGAAAACTACCGAGGCTGAGAAGAAATTGCCCTTTTTCGCAATAAGCTTATTAGAAACTGCAGTATCCTCAGCCTCTTTTCTTATCTGGTTTTTTTCAGTATCATAACGGCTGATTTCATCTGTGGCAATCCTTAGCTTACTCTCGTACAACGTCTTCTGAGCGTCATTAGCCACACCAAGAACTTCAACTTCAAAAGCGTTCTTTTGCGTCTCAGCCAAATTCTGCTTGATACTCTTTGCCTGATAATACGCCCATTTGCTGGATTCGATAGCAGTCAAAAGCTGCGTCTTTGCGCCGCAGGCTGCTCCGCGCGCAGCTGCAATAGCGGTCATAACCGCAAGGCAGGTTGTGGTAACCACAACCCCCTTTATCCATTTTTCCTGTAATTCATCTGCCATGGATTTCCTCCCTCTTATGCATAAAATTTCTACTTGCCGAAAAGTTTATTACCTACATCCCCCACTGCCTTTTGGGCAGCAGCTTGTAACTGGGCCTTTGCCTTTTCAATAAGGTCTTTAGCTACCTGCGAATTCTTATCTAAATTGTTCAACACATACTGGGCGGTTTCAACGGCTTTCTGAAATTCTTTGGAGTTATAAAATGCCTGTGCCTGCCCAATAAGATAATTGGCCTTTTCCTGAACGGTCTTAAGCGATTGGGAGTTTTGAATTGCTTCACTTACTGATCCGGAATTCTTTGCGCATCCTGCGCTTAAAAATATACCACAACTCAAACAGATGACTAATCCTAAAAGTAAAAGTTTTCTCATATGTATTACCTCCATTCAAACCTTAATAGGCAATTTTTATTTTTTGTCAGTCAGCACTAACCATAGCGCATGAATTATCCCAGGGACCACAAACAAAAGTGACAAAACAATATTAATCCAAAAATGGCTTGTAAGGCCAACCTGCATAAACGCTGCCACCGGAGGAAGTACTATTGCAAGAATTATTTTTACTATCTTCATAAACACCTTCTTTTTATAGCTAAGCTTGCTTTTTCTTTAAGCTATTGATACCCCTAACAACCAGAAAGATGGAAAATGCAACAATCAAGAAATCTATCATTGTATTTATACACTGCCCGTAATTAAGGGTAACTGCCGGCATATCGAGGGTAGCTTCTTTAAGAATCAATTTTAAGTTTTTAAAATCGACGCCTCCGAGCAATAATCCTACGGGAGGCATAATTACATCGCTAACCAAAGAAGTAACGATTTTTCCAAAAGCAGCTCCGATCACAATACCTACGGCCATATCTATCGCATTGCCCTTAACCGCAAATTCTTTAAATTCTCTAACTATAGACATCCGTCACTCCTTTCTATCCCCGATGAATAACTATCTTATCCGAGGTAATCTTGGCATTAGGAATAATAATCGTTTTCTTATCGTTAGTTTCCATAATCGTGCTAAAGATTTGTATTTCTTTCACAATCCCGCTTGCCCCTCCGGCATCAATTTCATCTCCTACTTTAAACGGCTGAAAAAGAATCAGCATCACCCCGGCGGCAAAATTGGCTAAAGAACCCTGAAGAGCAAGGCCTACTGCTAGTCCGGCTGCGCCGATTATTGCCACAAACGAAGTAGTTTCAATGCCGAGCTTATTCAGGGCCGCTATAATGACAAACATAAGCAGCACATAATAAATAATATTCTTCAGGAAAGAAGCAAGGGTTTCATTCAACTTTCCCTTTGTCATAGCAGCGCCTGCAATTTTAGAAACAATGCGAGCTACCCATCTTCCGATAAGAAATATTAAGTACGCCGTAAACAAAACTCAAACCATATTGCATAAGATAACCCATAGCTTTATCAAATATGTTCTGCACATCTGCCTCCTTTTTTAACTATTTATCGCTTATTATTCAGTACCTTAACAAAGTTTACTGCTCCAATTATGCCCAGCCCTAGATAACCGTAGAGCGTCAACCAAACCCCCAATCCTATTTTTGCGTTTAAGACTAATTTGTTTAAATCCGTAGTCTGTATTTTATAAACCCCCACCAGAAATATCGGAATCCCTATTATTGCGATAGCCAGATTAAACCATCTATTGTTTAACATGCGCAGACCCAGCAGGAATATAACTATGGCAAAAATAGGCACTCCCCAGATCAACCAGCTCTTTTTATCTGCATCGGTGACGGCTGGATTAAATATTTTGATAATGCTGATCATTAACCTCGCATCAGGGCCATTGGCAAGCATAGGTACGGAAAAACCGCTAATACCGGTTATCTCTGCCTGACGTTTTCCGGTTAAGACTTTAGAGATTGTTCCTATCATCGGTGCCTCTACATGCACCCAGGGCAAAAAGAAAGCGATAAATATCACTGCCGCCAAAACCGCGCTTATTAATCTGTCTATCTTCATTACTACCTCCTTTTCCTTTGTCTCGTTTAAAATCCTAATACTAACTCTCTAAAAATAAAAAAGGTAACCCTTTTGCGAGGGTTACCTTTAATTACTTTTACTATAATTATAAGGAGAGTATATTCACAGAAACCTCCTAAATATTAGTCTAACATGTTAAAAGGGGAAGTCAATAAAACTTTTTTCATAAAAATAAAAGGCCCGTAACATTTGTTACGGGCTTAAGATTTATTAGGCATTTTCCTAGGTCCCTCTCGTATGAACCGAGGGGAAACCTCTCCCTATGTTCAGGTATATATTATAAGGTTGGATGGAGAGATAATCAAGAAAATTTAGACTTTAGAGAGATCATTTCCTCGCCAAATTTGTCCGTTTTGTCCGGTACTTTTTGGACGAAAATTACTTAACTATTTGATAATTAAAGAGGTAATGTTTGTCCGCTGGGAAGAGACTGACATTTGAGTTTACTGAACGGCTTACGGCTGTCTTAAGAATACTAATAATGCTTTTATGATTTCTAGTGGACTTGGTGGGCATCC
>CAZAPC010000046.1:0-8664 GCA_964486875.1 uncultured Planctomycetales bacterium | reverse complement strand
AAAAATAGACTTATATAAAACTCTCTTCTCCATCAAAATGCCTCCGGGAAATGTTAATTCTTAGCTATTTCTTTATATATGCGATGCAATTCTTCTCTATTTCAATCTTTACGTTCTCGTCTATCCTTAAACTTATTGTCTTCTCCTTAACATTAATAATTGTCCCGTGGATTCCGCTTGTGGTTACAACTTCGTCATTCTTAGCCACATTATTTAGCATCTTCTGATGCTCTTTTTCTTTTTGCTTCTGCGGCCTTATAAGCATAAAGTAAAAGATTACGAAAATAAGCGCTAGGGGAGCCAAATTCATTATCGGATTAACTGATTGAGGTTGCATCTGCTATTCTCCTTTTATTTTTTTAAGATCCTTCTTAATAAAGCTCTTGACCGTAACAGAGGGCTGGGCGCCCTTTTTAATCCATGCCTCTATCTTATCTTTATTTATCTTTGCATCTCCGTTTAAGGAATTATAAAACCCCAATTCTTCCAGGACCCTGGCATCCCTGCCCTTGCGTTCATCGAGCACAGAGACCCTGAAATGCGGTTTGCCTTTAGGATTTTTACCTATCCTTCTTAACCTTATGCGCACTGACATCATTTCCTCCTTATTAGTTATTAATCGCTTCTATCAAAGCCTTGGCCTTGTTTACCGTTTCGGTATATTCCTTATTAGGGCATGAATCCGCCACGATTCCTGCGCCTGCCTGGACATAAGCATTTTTTCCTTTAACCAGGATTGTCCTTATCGTAATACAGGTATCCATATTCTGTAAAAAGCTAAAGTACCCTACGCACCCTGCGTACGGACCACGCCGGGTATTCTCCAGTTCATCAATTATCTCCATCGCGCGGATTTTTGGGGAGCCCGAAACTGTCCCCGCTGGAAAAGTTGCTTTTAAAACATCATAGATATCATACCGGCTCTTGTCAAGCATTCCCTTTACTTCGCTAACAAGATGCATCACGTGGGAATATTTTTCAATACTCATAAACTCACTAACCCTTACCGTTGCGGTTTTACTGACTCTCCCTAGATCATTCCTCCCCAGGTCAACCAACATAAGGTGCTCTGCGCGCTCCTTTTTATCCTTAATCAATTCAGCGGCCAGCCTGGCATCCTCTGCTTCATCCTTACCCCTGGGCCTGGTCCCGGCTATCGGCCGCGTTTGAATGATGCCGTCTTCGCAACGCACCAGCATCTCAGGCGAAGCCCCTACAAGAACCATATCTTTAAATTTTAAAAAATACATATAAGGCGACGGGTTAAGGCTGCGCAGGGTGCGGTAAATATCAAAGGGGGGCTTGGTGGTTTTAAGCTTGAAACGCTGCGATAGGACTGCCTGTATTATATCACCCTCTTTAATATACCTCTTTGTGCGCACAACTATTTTCTCAAACTCTTTTTTAGTGAAATTTGAAGCTACTTTTACCGGGGCCTTCTTTTTTACCTCGAGGCTCTCTTTAAAGGGCCTGCAAAACTGCGAGCAGATTATATTTATCCTATTTAAAGAATTTTTATAAATCTTTTTTCTTGCGGCGCTTGAAAGTTTTTGCTTACCGGGCAAAATCGCATTGCTTACGATTTTAATCGTGTGCCTCACATGATCAAATACCAGAATCGTATCCATAAGCATAAGGATGGCGTCAGGGACATTAAGTTCATCGGTATTCTTATCCGGGATCTCCTCAAAAAACCTCACCATATCATATCCTATAAAACCAACCATGCCTCCGCAGAAACGCGGCAGGCCTTTAACCCGCGCGCACTTAAACTGGCTCATTATCTTCTTTACCTCATCAAGAGGAGAAACGGAGGCAATAAACTTTTTAGTCTTATTATGCTGGATTATTTCAATGGCGCATCCGTTAGATTTAAAAATCAGGCTCGGGGAGACTCCTAAAAATGAATACCTGGCAAGATTCTCCTGCCCTTCTACTGACTCAAGCAAGAAGCAATATTCACTATTTTCTATTCTTAAGAATGCGGATACCGGAGTATCGAGGTCAGCGTTTATCTCCCTGTACAAGGGAATGACGTTATTATGCCTGCTTAATTTAAGAAAATCTTTTAGGCTCGGGGTACACATCTATAAAAACACGTCCTCTTTCCGGTGTGGCAGGGGACTCCTACCTGCCTTACTTTAATTAATAACGCATCCATATCGCAATCATAAAAAATAGACTTAACAAATTGAAAATGCCCTGAAGTCATGCCCTTAACCCAGTACTCCCTGCGCGAACGCGACCAGAAACATGTTTTCTTAAACTTTATAGTCCTACGCAAAGATTCTTTATTCATATACGCGACCATAAGCACGTCCTTACTTTTGTAATCTTGTATTATTGCCGGGATCAAACCTTTCCTATCAAACTTTAAATCGTTTATATTAAATTTCCCTTTTTTTATCATGGCCTTACCGGAATACCTTTCTCCTTTAAATATTCTTTTATCTGGGATACGGAATATTCGCCGTAATGGAAAATCGATGCTGCCAGCGCGGCCTGGGCTTTAGTTTTAGTAAAACAATTATAAAAATCCTCTAAGCTACCAGCGCCCCCCGAAGCAATTACCGGTATGTTTACATTTTTTGAGATTGCATCCGTAAGCTCTAAATCATACCCGTCTTTTGTCCCATCAAAGTCCATACTGGTTAAAAGTATCTCTCCTGCGCCAAGGCCCTCTCCTTTGCTTGCCCATTCCAAAGCGTCCTGCCCTGTAGGGGTCCTGCCCCCGTTTATATAAACTTCCCATCCTTGCCCGGCCTTCTTTGCGTCAATAGCCAGGACTATGCACTGGCTGCCGAATTTACCTGCCGCATCCTTAATTAACTCCGGGAACTTTACTGCCTGTGTATTTATAGATACTTTTTCCGCTCCCGCATTTAATAGATTACGGATATCGCCTGTATCGCTAATCCCCCCACCTACGGTAAAAGGCGTAAAGATATTACTGGCAATTCTTTCCACCAGGTTGATAAGGGTCTTACGTTTCTCAAAGCTGGCTGTAATATCCAGAAAAACCAGCTCATCGGCTTTCTGCTTATCATAAACCCTGGCTACTTCAACCGGGTCACCGGCGTCTTTTAATCCTAAAAATTTTACGCCTTTTACCACTCTGCCTTCTTTAATATCAAGGCAGGGGATAATACGCTTAGCGAGCATTTATTTTATCTTTTTTTCCAAATAAACCCTTAAGGCTTCCCAGGTCTTTTTTCCAGCTTTACCGTCAGCTACAAAATTATTAGCCCTCTGGAATGACTTTATTGCCTCGCGCGTCTGCTTTCCCATGCGGCCATCAATCTTACCGGGATCATATCCGGCATTTCGTAAGGCACTCTGGATCTGTTTTGTATTCGGCCTTGATTTTGCTTCAATAACATCCTTTCCCTGAACAGGGACTATCCTCTCCTGCATCGCCCTGTCTAAGTCCTCCCTCAAACCGGAGATCTCCTGATCTTTATTCTGTAACTGCGATTCTAACGCCGAAATCTGGCTTTTCAAACCCTGAATCTCTAAATCTTTTTTCTTTCCAAAAGTTGCGCAGCCGCTTACTGAAAACAAGAACATAACCGCTACCACCCCTAAAAACACTTTACGCACCATACCTCCCCCTTTCCTTTTAAGAAAACTTTAAGGCCTCAGATAATGTAAATTTTCCCTCGTATAAAGCCTTTCCGATTATTACTCCGCTTAAACCCTGGCTCTCAAGCTTTTTTAATTTATTTAAATCCCCCATCTTCGATACGCCGCCTGAGGCAATGACTTTCATCTTTACTGTTTTTAGCATTCTTTTTATCTCTTTTATATTCGGGCCGGTTAACGTACCATCTTTTAACGTGTCGGTATAAATCAACTCGTTAAACCCTAGAGCTTTTAAAAACAGGCAAAATTCAAGGGCATCGGTATTATTAAAACTCTTCTTCCAGCCCTTAACCATAACCTTGCCTTCCTTGGCATCAACCCCGACGACAATCTTATCTTTAAACTCTGCAAGCGCCTTACTTAAGAAAACTCCGTCTTCAACCGCTTTAGTCCCAAGTACCACCCTTGCCACACCTGACTTAAGAATATTTCTTATTGCCCTTAGGCTTCTCACCCCTCCGCCGAATTCAATAGGCACGGATACTCCTCTAGCAATATCCTTTGCTAACTTCAGGTTTTTAGGCTCTCCGCTGAACGCGCCGTCTAAATCTACAACATGTAATAATTTAGCCCCCTGGCTTGCCCAAAGCCGGGCAATCTTAACCGGGTCCTTAGAATAGACTCTTTTCTTAAACTTACCCTGAACAAGCCTGACGACCGCTCCGTCTTTTAAATCTATGGCAGGAATTATTAACATTGCTTAACAAAATTATCTATTATCTTCAAGCCTGTGGCTTGGCTTTTCTCAGGATGAAACTGCACGCCAAAAACATTCTCGCAATTTACGATACTTGCGAAGTTAACCCCATAATCAGTATCCGCAGCAACTACACTCTGGCAAGAAGGATACGGATAATAAGAATGGCAGAAATATACGTAATCGCCGGGTGCAATACCGTTAAGTAAGGCGCACCTGCCCGAAGATCTGCCCTTAATTTGGTTCCATCCCATATGCGGGACCTTAAAATCTCCTTTTGGCAGCTTCTTGACTATTCCTTTTATAATGCCCAGCCCCTTCTTTAATTTAGCCTCTTCGCTTCTCTCGAATAAAAGCTGCATCCCCAAGCAGATACCTAAGAAAGGCTTGCCTTTATCAACTTCCTCTCTTATTACAGAAACCAGCCCCTGCTCCTCCAAATGGCACATTGCATCATCGAAAGCGCCTACTCCAGGCAGGACTATTTTATCAGAAGCGATAATTTCATCCGGATTATTAGTAACCGAGACTTCCGCCCCGCAAACCTCCAGTGCCTTCTTAACGCTGTGGATATTACCCATTCCGTAATCAATAAGGGCAATCATAAGCTAATCGATCACCCCTTTTGTGGAGGGTACGCCTTTCCTTCTCGGGTCAACCTGAGTAGCCTGATCTAAAGCTATGCCTAAAGCTTTAAAAACAGGCTCTAAAGTAGTGTGGAAATCCGAAACAACGGGCTCCACCTTAATATTAAGGTTCATCCCCAAATGTTTGGCAAATGATTCAAAGAAATGCTTAACGTCCTGAAATTCATATTTAGCTTCGGTTATAGTTTCCGTAGCGCCTCGGGATGTTTTTTTAAATTCAGACTCGTTAATCGTAAAATGACCCCTCCCGCTTATATCAACTGTAACGTTAGCAGTCACTTCTTCCATTGGCACAGAAGCAGAACCTATGCGATTTATCCCTTTTTTATCCCCTAAGGCTTCTTTAAAAACTTGTCCTAAAACTATGCCTACATCCTCATTTGTATGATGGATATCAATATTAAAATCGCCTTTCTTAACAATCGCCTCTAAATCAAAGTGTCCCCAATAAGCAAATAAATCCAACATATGATCCAGAAGGCCGATGCCGGTATCAATCTTTCTTTCTTCAGTTCCATCAATATTCAATTTAACAGATATCTCTGTTTCGCTTGTTTTCCGGATTTTCTCGGATATTCTTCCTTGCATTTCCTCTCCTTAAGTTTTTGTTACTTAATGCTAACTGCCTGATATACAGGCTATTGAGATTAGGGAAATCTTGCCTTAACCGAATCCAAATGTTTAACGAGCCCTTCGATTCCGGCAATCTTCTCCAATGGTTCTCTTATTTTTTCAAGGGACTTCTTCGAATAATTTATAATATGGCTGCTCTTTAAAAAATCTGAAACAGATAGCCCGGAGAAGAATCTTGCAGTCCCTCCGGTAGGCAAAACATGGCTTGGCCCAGCAACATAATCACCCACCGCAGTCGGGCTAAAGGGCCCCAAGAATACTGCCCCGGCATTCTTAATGCCTCTTAATAACCGGTTCGGATTATTCACCAGGATCTCCAGGTGCTCAGGGGCGATCTTATTACTAATCTCAACTGCTTCTTGTAGGTTTTTGGTAGGGATAATAAAACCGTCTACCCCCGGAAGCTTTGACTTTACCTCAAGCGCCAGAGCTTTGGAGTTTGTAATAAGCACTGCCAGGCCTTTTGCATGCTCTGCCTGGGCAGCCAAATCTGCAATAATGAATTTGGGGTTACTAAAACGGTTTGCGATAATAACCAGCTCCGTAGGCCCGGCAATCATATCAATATCCACTTTTCCAAAAACCTGCCGCTTAGCTTCGCTTACGTAAACATTGCCCGGGCCGACGATTTTATCTACCGCAGGGATAGTCTTAGTCCCGTAAGCCAAAGCAGCTATACCTTGAGCGCCTCCGACACGGTAAATCTCATCAACCTTTAATAAGTTTGCTACCACTAATATATGCGGGTTAATAAAGCCGTTTTTATCCGGAGGTGATATTAACGCTATTTTCTTCACTCCGGCAATCTTAGCGGGTAAGACTGTCATATAAACTGTAGATACTAAAGGCGCGGTACCCGCAGGGATATATATACCTACTCGCTCAAGGGGGGTATAATTCTCACCTACCGCCGCTCCGTCGGCATCCTTAATCCTCCAGGACTTCTTAAGCGCCTTACGGTAAAAACGGTTTACATTCTCTATCACTACCTTTAAGGTAGAGACAAAATTCGGGGATATGTTCTGGTATGCCCCGCTTACCTCAATTGCAGAGACTTTAAGCTGCCGCGGCAACAGTTTTACGCCGTCAAACTTACGCGTATACTTTAGCAAGGCATCGTCCCCGGAAAGCCGGACATCATCGATAATCCTCCTTACCTTCTCTTCAACCCGCCTGCTTTTAAGGTTAGAACGATTGCAAATCTTTTCTAACTGTTTTCCTGTTGCCCTTGCTATCTTCATTTATCTGCTTCTTCTCCTGTCTACTGGTTTTTAGCCACTCTTACTTAACTCTACAATTATACCTTTAACTTCCTTAAATGCCAATGCAAAATTTTCCGGTTGCTTGCCTCCTGCCTGCGCAAAATCCTTCCTGCCTCCGCCACTGCCTCCGATAAGCGGCGCAGCTTTACGAATTAATTCCAAAGCATCAAACCCTTTCGGCAGCAAATCTGAGGTTACTCCGATAACCAAAAAAGCTTTATCGTTAACCCTTGAACCCAATGCAATTACCGATAACCCTGCTTTCTCTTTAACAAAGTCCATAAGCTTGCGCAGGGCATTTATATCCAGCCCTTCCTCTTGTGAAGAGATAAAGTTTACATTGTTAAGCCTCTCGGATTTACCTAGAATCTTAGGGGCTAGCTCCTGAAGAAAGTAATTAATCTTAACGCCCTCCTGTTTATCCTTTTCTTTTGCCCGGGCAAGCACCTCCTTCTTCTTATTTTCTTCAGCAATCTTAAGCTTTTGCTCCTCCATAAATTTTCTGGCGTAATCTCCTGTTACCCCCTCAATTCTCCTTATCCCGCTGGCAACCGATCCTTCCTGGGTAATTTTTATCAAACCGATATCCTTGGTATTAGTAAGATGTGCCCCTCCGCAAAATTCCATTGAGATCTCTCCCATAGAAACCACCCGTACCTTTTCCCCATATTTTTCTCCGAAAAAAGCCAAAGCCTTAGTCTTTCTGGCATCTTTTAATGCCATATCTCTTGCCTCGACATCAAAATTTCCGTTTGCATATTCATTGGCAATATCCTCAACCTTTTTTAGCTCCTCTTTACTTAATCCTTTAAAGTGGGTGAAATCAAAACGGAACCTCTCTTCAGCAACCAATGACCCCTGCTGCTGCACGTGAGCCCCCAAGACCTTTCTTAAGGCGGCTTGCAGAATATGGGTTGCGGTATGGTTGCGGGAAACGCTTAATCTGCGCTTAACATTAATACTTGCAATTACAGAATCACCTTTCTTAAGGCTACCTAATTTTAATTTTCCAATATGGAGAATAAGATTATCGGATTTTTTGGTATCAAAGACCTCAAAAATATTTATGCCGCTGACAATCTCCCCTGTATCCCCTACCTGGCCTCCGGACTCAGGATAAAAACAACTTTTGTCCAAAATAATCTGCAGCCCTTCTCCCTCAACGCCCTCATTAACTTCTTTGCCGGCTTTTAAAACAGCCTCTATATTAGCCTCCACAGAATTATTATTGTAGCCCTTAAACTCAGTATCTTTTATCTTTAAACCTAAACCTTTCTTATCAAAGACATCACCTTTCATTGAACTCTTTAACCTTGACCGCTCTTTCTGTGCGCTAAGCTCCTGGTTGAAAGCATCCTCGCTAAAACTTATTCCCTCTGAAACAAACCAGGGCCTGGTTAACTCTAAAGGAATACCATAGGTGTCATAGAGCTCAAAGGCAATCTTTCCTGCTTCCGAAGCACTATCCTTCTTAATCCCGGAAAACTTTTCTTTAAATAAACTGCCTGTTGAATTCAAAGTATTAATAAAATTTTGTTCCTCATTCAGTATTACCAGCGCTATTGTCTCTTGCCTGTCTTTCAAATCAGGATACGGCTTATGCATAATCTCTGCTACCAAAGGTACGAGTTTATTTAAAAACGGCTTATTTATCCCTAAACCCCTTAAATGCAAGATACTTTTACGTATAATCTTTCTTACAACATACCCGCGCCCCTCATTGGACGGCATAACGCCGTCGTATATAGAGAATACAACCGCCCTTATATGGTCAGCGATCGCA
>CAZAPC010000045.1:0-8713 GCA_964486875.1 uncultured Planctomycetales bacterium | reverse complement strand
GCAGGTCATTCCAAAACCTATAATTTCAGCGTTAATCTGCGCATTCCTTTTTTTTGCGTGTTCCAATGTCTCCATTACTACCAAACCGCAGCCTTCTGCCATAATAAAACCATCCCGGTCGCGGTCAAACGGGCGAGACGCTCTCTTAGGATCATTATTTCTCTTAGAAAGCGCCCTTAGGGCACAAAAACCTCCTACGGCAGTCGGGACAATACAGCTTTCTGCCCCTCCTGAAATCATTACATCCGCATCTCCACGCTCCAGAATCCTGAAAGCATCGCCTATCGCATGCGACCCTGAAGCACAGGCAGTAGCAATACAGAAATTAGGCCCTTTTAATCCGAAAGTAATCCCTACAAAACCGCTAGCTTCATTTACAATAAGCATCGGGATAAGAAACGGGGACATGCGCGAAGGCCCCTTATTAAGCATAATTTTATGCTCTTCTTCAATAGTATATAAGCTTCCGATCCCGGAACCGATTAATACTCCAATCCTCTCCTTGTTCTCTTTATCCAGATCAAGCCCAGAAGAAGCGACAGCCTGGTGGCCGGCAGCAACCGCATACTGGACAAACTTAGCAGTACGCCTGGCTTCCTTAGAATCCATGCCGACACTTCCGGGATCAAAATCCTTTACCTCTGCGGCAATACGAGAATCAAAATTAGTAGGATCGAAACTAGTTAAAGGACCGACGCCACCCTTGCCCTCTTTTAGGGAGCTCCAAAAGCTAGAAAGGTCATTGCCCACCGGAGAAATTACCCCTAAGCCTGTAATTACTACCCTATTTTTCCCCATATTTAACTACATCCTCATTAAAACTTACCCCGCTAATTAAAAATAGCGGGGTAAACTTCAAAACTAATCTATAATCAGGCTATTATTTGTTAGCGCTTTTCTCTTCAATATACTTTATTGCATCGCCGACCTTGGCAATCTTTTCGGCATCTTCATCAGGTATTTCAATACCAAACTCTTCTTCTAAAGCCATTACCAACTCTACTGTATCCAGGGAATCCGCTCCTAAATCATCTACGAAAGAAGCCTCAGGAGTAACCTCTTCGGGCTTAACACCCAATTGTTCTGCAATAATTGACTTAACCTTTTCTTGTACTGCCATTCTTTTTTCCTCCTTGTTTTTATGCCATCACCATGCCGCCGTCTACAGTAATTGTCTGCCCGGTGATATAGCCTGACTCTTCAGATGCCAGGAATAAACAAACATTAGCGACATCCTCAGGCGTACCTAATTTTGCCATAGGAATTGCTTCCATCATTTTCTTCTTTACATCTTCCGGAAGCTTGGCGGTCATATCAGTTTGTATAAAACCCGGCGCAACCGCATTGGCATTTATATTGCGCGAAGCCAACTCTTTTGCCACGGTTTTAGTAAGAGCGATTATGCCTGCTTTGGAAGCGGCGTAATTGGCCTGCCCCCAGTTACCCATAAGCCCGATTATAGAAGCAATGCTGATAATCCTTCCGCTTCTCTGTTTGACCATAGGGCGGGAAGCGGCTTTAATGCAATTAAATGTACCTTTAAGGTTTACATTTATAACCGTATCCCAATCTGCCTGGGACATCCTTAGTAGGAGATTATCCTTGGTAATCCCAGCATTGTTAACTAATATATCAACCTTTCCAAATTTGTCAAGAATTTTGTTCACTCCCTCTTCTACCTTTGCATAATCGGTAACATCTAACTCTAAAGCCATCGCTTTCCTGCCTAAACCTTCGATTTCAGAGGCGGTTTTAGCGGCTGAATCAAGATTAACATCCGCTATCACGATATCCGCTCCTTCTCTGGAAAAAACCATGGCAATTGACTTTCCTATGCCTCTTGCGCCGCCGGTTATCAAAGCGACCTTATCTTTTAGTCTCATATCCAACGCTCCTTTTAGCTTATTTACCTATTAGGGGACACTCTGCTTCGCAGGGTGTCCCCTGCTAATCTTTTATGCTTCGCAGGGTGTCCCCTGCTTCAATTCTTCGGGGACAGCCCCTACTGCTTTAGTTAACTAAATTTAGAATATCCCCTACTTTTTCTATGTTTGTTACCTTGGCAGAAGGCTCAATCTTTCTCATAAGACCTTTAAGAATCTTGCCCGGGCCAAATTCGATGAAATTGCTTATACCTTGAGATAATATGAATTTCATCGAATCTTCCCATCTTACTGAAGAACGCATCTGATATACCAGGTTATCTTTAATCTGGGATGCTCTTTTTTGAGGAAAAGCTGAATAATTGCTGATAACCGGAACCAAAGGATCTTTTATGGGAACATTTTCTAAGGATTTTTTAAGCCCGACTGAAGCCTCGGACATGAGCGAAGAGTGGAAAGCCCCACTTACCTCTAAAGGAATCACCCTCTTTGCTCCCTGCTCAGTAGATAAAACCGATGCCTTATTTATTGCCGCGGTGCTACCGGTAATAACAACCTGTCCGGGACAATTAAGATTGGCAACCTCTGCCCCGCACCCTAGGCAAATCTCCTTTATTTTCTCAACAGGTAAATCTAAAACCGCAGCCATTTTTCCCGGGTACTTACGCGATGCCTCATCCATTAGTTCCCCGCGAATCTTAATTAAACGGATACCATCTTCAAAACTAATGCTTCCTGAAGCTATCAAAGCACTATATTCTCCCAGGCTTAATCCTGCCATAAAAACCGGCTTAATGTTATTTCTAGACTTAAACGCTTCAAACGCAGCTATGCTTACAGTTACGATTGCCGGCTGCGAAATATTGGTTACCTTAAGTTTCTCTTCCGGGCCTTCAAAACAAAATTGCTTTAAATCAAAACTTAATACCCCCTGGGCCTTATCAAAGACCGATTTCGCTTCCGGAAAATTTTCATACAGGTCTTTCCCCATGCCGACATATTGAGAACCTTGACCGGCAAAGAGAAAAGCTACTTTACTCATATCCATAACTACCCTTTTGGCTATACAAGCAGCCTATACTTTACTCGCTTGGAGGGACAGCCTGCGAGAACAACCACAATCATCCTTTCGGCTACACTAGCAGCCAAAACTTATCAAGCTTAGCAGGGACACAGTCCCCTTCGGGGACAGTCATTGCTGCAGTGCTTATCTACCAATTTATAATGCAGGCGCCCCAGACTAAACCTGCGCCAAAGGCATCAAGAAGGATTGTATCTCCTTTTTTTACCCTGCCCTCTTTTACTGCCTCCACCAGAGCTGTTACCGTAGATGCGCTGGACATATTTCCGTATTTTTCTATATTAAGGTATATTTTGTCCTCAGGGATCCCGAGTCTTTTGGCTACCGCCATAATTATCCTGGAATTAGCCTGATGAGGGACAATAAGATCAACATCTCTATAAGTAAGCCCTGCCTGTTCCAAAACCTTCTCTGCTGCCATGGTCATAGTTTTAACCGCTATTTTAAATAATTCATTCCCTCTCATTTTAAGAAAATGCATCCGGCTATCTACAGTTTCATGAGAAGCGGGTAGACGCGAACCTCCGGCAGGCATATTTAATAATTCCATATTTGCTCCATCGCACCCTAAATAAGTAGAAATTATTCCTCCTTGTTTAACCTCGGATAATACGCACGCGCCTGCCCCGTCTCCGAGCAAAACACAGGTATTTCTATCCTGCCAATCTGTCACCGCGGAAAGCTTCTCCGCGCCGATAATTAAAGCATTTTTATAGGTACCGCAACTGATAAACTGATTAGCTATTGATAAGGCATAAACAAATCCCGCGCAGGCAGCAGAGATATCAAAAGCAGCGGCACGGTTTGCTAAAAGGGCATTCTGCACGACAGATGCGGTTGAGGGAAAAGGCATATCCGGCGTAACCGTAGCAATAATAATCAAATCTAAATCCTGGGGGCTTAACTTAGCATTACCTAAAGCCTCTCTTGCTGCTTTTATAGCAAGATCCGAAGTTGCCTCGCCCTGAGAAGCAATCCTACGCTCCTTTATGCCAGTACGAGTCATAATCCATTCATCAGTAGTATCCACCATCTTCTCAAGTTCAGCATTGGTTAAAACCTTCTGCGGCAAATATTCTCCTACCCCGATTATCCCTACTTTTTTCATTTTAAGGCTTAGCTCCTACGGAATCCGTAATCTTTTGATTAACATTACGCTCTATCTCTTCGTTGGCAACCCTAATAGCATTCTTAATCGCCCGCGCGTTAGAGCGCCCATGGCCTATGATAACTACACCGTTAACGCCTAAAAGAGGGGCTCCCCCATATTCGGCATAGTCAATATCCTTTTTAAAACGCTTAAGGCTTGGTAAAAGGAAAAATAGCCCGATCTTTCCCATGATATTGCTTAAGAGGTGCTTTTTCAAAAAAGCCTGCATCGCCTCGGCAGCGCTCTCGGAAACCTTTAAAGCGACATTACCGACAAATCCGTCTGAAATAATGATGTCGCTCTTACCGCTAAACAAATCTTTACCTTCTACATTACCAATAAAGTTTAAGTTACTCTTCGAAAGAAGCTCGTGTACTTCGCGCATAAAATCAGTACCCTTAGCTTCTTCCTCTCCGATATTTAACAAACCTACTGAAGGATTATTCTTATTCAGAATATTGCGGCAATAAGCATCAGCCATAATCCCGTATTGAAGCAATTGTACAGGTTTAGGGTCTATGTTAGCTCCGACGTCGATAATAAAAGATACGCCTTTCAGAGTAGGAGTAACTATGCCGATACCGGGGCGCTCTACTCCCGGCAGAAGCCTGAGCTCTAAGGTAGCTGCGCAAACCACTGCTCCGGTATTGCCAGCGCTGAAGAACGCCTGGGCCGCGCCGGTCTTAACAAGGTTAAGCCCGAGGACGATTGAAGAATTTCTTTTACGGCGCACGCTATTTGCGGCCGGCTCGCACATATCAATTATCTCAGGCGCGTGGACAATTTCTATATTATTCCCCGAGTATTTTGCTTTCTTAAGAAAAGGGGTTATCTTTGCCTCATCACCGCACAGAATAACCTGCACGCCATATTCCTGCACGGCGAGAACTGCGCCTTCAACAACCACTCTGGGGGCATGATCGCCCCCCATGGCATCAACAACAATCTTCATCGCTTACCTCTGCGTCAACACTTATTTCTTTTTCTTCTTTTCCTTTACCTTAATCTCTATAACCCGCTTACCCTTGTAAAACCCGCAAACAGGACAGATGCGATGAGCCAGCTTGGGCTCTTTACATTGAGGACAAACAGCAAGATTTCCGGATGCTATCTTCCAGTGCGTACGGCGCTTCCGGCCGCGCGTCTTCGAATGCCTTCTCTTAGGTAGTGCCACAGTTACAACCTCCTTCGTTTAAATTCATCCCGCATTTAGGGCAAAGCCCTTTACAATCAACATTACACAAAGGCTTGATCGGATAACCCAAAATTATCTCTTCCCTTATTTCAGGATCCAGCTCAATAATAGGGTTTGACTTATCTAAGGCAAAATGTAACTCAATGCTCCTGTTAAAATCTTTTCTCTCTTCTTTTAAACAGCGCCCACAGCTAATGCTAATCTGTGAACTTAAAGCGAGCGTTATACTAACAGCATTATAACTCTTTCGAATATCTGCCTTAGCCTTAACGGGCGATAGAAACTTAATTAAATCCGTATTTAATTCCAGGCTATCAGGATTAAAATCTTCGGTAAGGGTTACTCCCTCTTCGGATATCTGCCTTGCATCTATCTTCACGGATTTTACTGACCTAACTTATCCTTAAGCGCCCTCTCTACAAAACGCGGCACAAATCTGGATAGGCCCGCGCCTAGAGACGCTACCTCTTTAAGAAGCCTTGAAGAAAGATAGCTATGAGATTCATGCGGCATAAGGAATATTGTCTCGATATTGCTGGATAGCTTTCTGTTAGTAAGCGCCATCTGAAATTCATACTCAAAATCAGAAAGCATCCTTAAGCCCCTAATTAAGACTTTAACTTTATGCTTGCGAGCGTAATCAACTACCAACCCGTCGAACTCAACGACCTTAACGCCCTTCATCCCCCTAGTCGCGCCCTTAAGCATTACCACTCTCTCGGATATAGTAAAGATAGGCTTCTTATGTGGGTTATGGGCTACTGCCACTATAACCTCGGGGAATATCTCCCGGGCCCTCTTAATCAAGTCAATATGGCCGTAGGTTACGGGGTCAAACGTCCCCGGATATATCGCTTTTTGGTTCATTTTTTCTGTAGAACGAAACTCTTGTATTTCCGTAAGTTGAAAGCTTTAATAAAGTTAAAACTCCCAGGTGCTCTGGGAGGCTCTCCTTCTTTGGGTGCTGCGCTATTATTAATCCAGCGGGCGACAATATATCATAACCAACCAGGGTTTGCAAGGTTTTTTTTGCGAGAGAATCATCCCCGCGGGAATATGGAGGATCGAAAAAGATTATATCAAACCTACAGCCATCTTGAGCCAACCTTTTGATTGCCATAAGCGCATCCAGGGGGAATATTTGATACTTAGTATTAAAAACATGCGTTAAATTCTGCTCCAAAACCCTAATTACCGAAAGATCGTCCTCTACAAAAACCGCCTCTCTAGCGCCGCGGGAGGCTGCTTCTATCCCTACTGCCCCTGAACCGGCATATAACTCAAGAAAAGAGAGGCCTTGTATATCTCCGAGAATATCGAAGACTGCCTTTCTAGCTATATTCTGGGTGGGCCGGATACCTTTGGGCATCCTGATATTTCTGCCCCTGTATATTCCTGTAGTTATACGCATCATCCTACCAGCATCATTTGCTCATATTCCGGGAACTTAATAAGCAACATTTCTCTTAAAAGATGGTTTTGCTTTTCCATAAGAGCAGGATCCAGCTTAAGGAGCTTAACCGCTTCATCCCTTGCCCTCTTTAACAGCTGCATCTGGGATAACGGGTCGCCTATTTTTAGCTCGCTTAGCCCATGCTGCTGCCTCCCAAAAAACTCTCCCGGACCTCTTATCTTAAGATCCACTTCGGATATTCTGAAACCATCACTGTATTTCACCATTGCCGATAGCCTGAATGCAGCATCCTGGCTATCGGAATCTGAAATAAGCATACAATAAGCGAGATCGCTGCCCCTGCCTACCCTGCCTCTTAGCTGATGCAACTGGGATAAACCGAACCTTTCTGCGTTCTCTATAATCATGCAGGTGGCCGAAGGAATATCGATACCTACCTCTAAAACAGTCGTAGAAACCAAAAGATCGGTTTTTTTATTCTTGAACGCCGACATCACCTTATCCTGCTCTTCCTGCTTTAGTTTTCCATGGACAAGGCCTAGCTTGAATTCCTTAAACGCGCCTGACTTTAACTCTGCATACATCTTTTTAGCGCCTGATAAATCTAATGCAGAAGATTCTTCGATAACCGGATAAATTATATAAACCTGGTTACCCCGCCTTAATTCTTCTATAGCTATAGCATAAGCCTTGCATCTTTGCTCTCCCTTAAAAAGCATTGTCTTGCACCCTGCTCTGCCCGGAGGCAACTCATTAATTACAGAAATATCCAGATCTCCGTAAAGCGTAATCGCAAGTGTCCGGGGAATCGGCGTAGCAGTCATAATTAATACGTCGGGGTTTATACCCTTATGAGGCAACAGGGCCCTCTGGCTAACGCCAAACTTATGCTGCTCATCAATAACTACAAGCCCTAAATTCTTAAACTTGACCCCTCCCTCTAAAAGTGCATGCGTACCAATTAAAAGATCTATTCTCCCTTCTTTTAACTGGCTTAAAATCCCGGCTCTTTCTTTTTCCGTAAGGCTTCCTGTAAGCAAGGCAACTCTGCTGTTCTTTAGCTGAAATCTGATCTTTTCAAAATGTTGCCTGGCAAGAATCTCGGTAGGCGCCATAAAAGCAGCTTGATACCCTCCTACGCTAGCCATAACCGCAGCTATCGTTGCGACAATAGTCTTACCTGAGCCTACGTCACCCTGAAGAAGACGCTGCATAGGCTTACGGGATACCATATCTGCTTTTATTTCTTGAAGCACTTTCTTCTGGGATTCTGTCAGCTTAAATGGTAATCCCGCTATAAAAGAGTTTAGAATTCCTTCATCTACTTTATGTGCGATCCCCTTCTTATACTCTCTCTTTAATTTACGCAGAATCAGGGGAACCTGAAACAGGAGGAATTCCTCAAAGGCAAGGCGCTGGTAAGCCTTTTCCCGTAATCCAAGGCTTTCCGGGAAGTGTATGTTAATAAGACTCCTGGGCAAATTTTCTAAATCATTCCGCGACCTTACATCATAAGGCAGGCAATCGTTCAATTTAGGGAGATATTCATCTAGCGCGGTTTTAATCAGCTTACGGAAACTCCTCTGGCCCATCCTTTCCGGTAAACTGTAAATAGGAACGATTCTGCCGACGCTAAGCGCATCTTCAGAATCATCTGCAATGAACTCAAACTCGGGATTAGTTATCTGCAGCTTCCCACCGTATCTTTCAACCTTACCATATAAAATCACTTCACTTCCTGGCTTAAAATATTCTTTTATATACGGCTGATTAAACCAGACACAAGATACCCTTCCGGTTGCATCCGCTACTTCAACCTCAGTTATATTGAAACTCCTCCTGCGCCAGAAATTATGCTGCCCTAAGGCTAAAACCTGAACTTTAACCGTATATAAATTCCCCTCTTTTAAACCAGAAACTTTAACGAAATTGGACCTATCCTCATAACGCTTAGGAAAATAATAAAAAAGGTCAAGTATAGTTTTAATAC
>CAZAPC010000044.1:0-8762 GCA_964486875.1 uncultured Planctomycetales bacterium | reverse complement strand
ACCCCTGACCTTCTGAATGTAAATCAGACGCTCTAACCAACTGAGCTAATCGCCCTATAAATTTAATTTATTTTAGCTTAAAATAACAATGATTGCAATAACACAATCAGTCTATCTGCTGCGCGGTTAAAAATACAGATTTGCTTAAAGCATCAAAGAAATCCTGATAGGCTTCAGGAGAATTTATGGCTTTTATCCCGTACTGCGCATTTGCCCTGACTAAAAGCTGGCTCTTGTCTTTCTCCCTTACGATAACCGTCATCTTCAAAACCTGATTATTGGAAAATTTAGTTGCGGTCACAATCCCTAAATCATAATCTGCCTTGGTAATTACAAAATCGAGGTCCTGCAAAGTAGCCATAATGCTGCGCATCATCTTTTCTTTATTGCCTGTATCGAATGCCCTTGTCTGCACACTGCGTAGCTTCAACTGGTTTTCATTTAAATCAAGGATATGCTCCTCTGCTGTGGTTGCGCAACCGGATATCAAAAGCACTGCGAATACTACAGCTAGAAACTTAACTTTTCTACGCTTCATATTTTATCCGCCTCCAAGAATATAGACTTTGATAATTTATCAAAAAAACCTTCGTATATTTTAGGGTCTTTTACTGTCTCAAGCCTAGATACCTGGTTCATCCGGTTAAAAATAACCCTCTGAAAAGTCACCCTGACTGCCACCTGGTTGCCTTCAAGATTAAGCCTGGTAACACAAGAAACCAGTATTGTCTGAACAGCATCTATCTGTGACATTGCGTTTGAAGAAGACCCCCCTGCGGCGCCCAGGATATCAATGAAAGCTGCCATAGCAACCTGCCCGGGGATAGTTGCGTCTCTTTCTTTTGAGCCAACGATTAATCCGAGTTTTTTCTCAACCTCGCTTAACGTAAAACCCATATCCTGTAGAACGCCGGCAGTAGCAGAGAGGACTTTTAATTCATCTTTCGTATCAAACTGCCTCATCTCTATCTGGCGCGCCTGCAGATTACCTTCAGCCGGCCTTAAGGCGCTGGGAGAAGAAGTTACGCACCCGGCAATAAGAATACTTAACCCGCCCATAAAGACTAAAATTATTTTCTTAAACATATAAAAAGTTAAAACTTAGAGGAGTGATAGCTAAAGTCGCGCACCTTGCCTGCATTATCAAATTTTATGATAATAGTGAGCGTCCTCTGGGTAGAAGATGCTGCTCCGGAAGAACCTGCTCCTCCAAATAAAATTAAAGATGCACCTGCCTCGCTATTTGAATAACTTACATCTGTAGCTACCTTATCATAAACCCAAACCTCCCTGCGTTCTTCATCAGTACTAACAATATTTGGAGAACCTAAAATCTCTGCGACCTGCGCAGAAGGCATGCCGACTTTAATCTCTCTCTGGACTTTGCCGACTGTAATCCTGTCTCCAGTATCATCCTGGGTTAACTGGCGATGCCGGGCTGCCGAAGCACATCCTGAAATAAAAAATAGGCTCAAAAAGAAAATGAATATTTTTTTCATCGCTGCCTCCTTTTTAATTTGGTAATTTAACCTGCCAGCTTGCCTAAAAGCCCCAGAGAAAAAGCCATGACAAATAACGCAACTGTTTCGATAATCCCCAGAACTACAAGATAGTTACCAAAACCTTTACCTGTTTCACCCATGGCATCTGCAGCACATGCGCCTGCCTTACCTTGCATAAGCGCGGAAAAACCCATTGCCAGCCCGCAAAAAAGACCCACATCCCAGGCGTAAACGCCCTTACTTACCGCTTCAGCCATTTTATTCATCAGTATCATCCCGTAAATAGTCTGGGTTAGCGGGGCCCCGACAAAAACAAGCAACATAAAAGAGGCGGGCTTATTCTGGGTAAATGATTTTTTCCATGCCCCTACTACAGCCATACCTGCTACACCTGCTCCAATACCTGAACCAACCGCAGCTAATCCTAATGCTGCAGCTGCTCCCAAATCCTTAAACTGTGAAAGTAATACTGTGTCCATGGCAACTCCTTTTTTAGTGGCTATTTTTCAGTAAGCGGTTTATAACTAAACCCACTCCATTTTATATCCAAATGACTGCAAAACTCAAGCACATTCAGCCTGACTCCATGCACAAGGATAGAGAGCGGGCCAAGAATAATATTTAAAATATGTCCTACCAAAAGTATGATTGAAGTCAGAAACCCTGAGGCTAAACTGCTAAATCCGATATCAGAAGCCATATTATTAAACGCATCAGCCACGGCTAATGTTGCCAAACCAACTGCAAAAAGCCTGATATAGGAAACAACGTCAGTAAAGTTATTCATGATATTAAGCAGCAAAGCCCCTAAACCGCTTCCAAAGGCTTTAATAATATTCTTCTGCGGATGGCTAAAAAACACAACAAACAAGATTCCGGGAACAAGAAGATAGAGATAAAATTCCGGTAAGGCATCTCCTAATACGAGCATTTTGGCGATAAAAAATACTGTCCACAATATCAGTGTCCAGCCTATATCTGCTAAAAAAGATAGTGCCGGAAATTTTATCATTGCCCTCCAACCATGCGCTATGCTTAAATGTAAGGCACCCAGAAAGAAACAGAAGGCCTGCATATTCTTGTCATTACGCAAGAATGGCATAAGCGGTTTAAACCAGGCAGGTAGCCATTCCTGCCCGAAAAAAGTAGCGGTCAGAAGCCCCCAAGTAACCGCGCAGCCGCTTAAAATATACAAAAGTATAAAAACAGATCTGTCTTGAAAATTCTTTTGCCATTTTTTCTGGGCTAATAAAGTAAACAGAAAATAGACTGCGCCATAACCGGCATCACCGATTAAGATTCCGAAGAATATCGAGAAAAAAATCAGAAACCAAAGGCTTATATCTAGCTCTTTATAGCCGGGGATAACCTCAATTACCCTGAATACAGGATTAATAATATTAATCCATTTAGGGTTACGCACCAAAGTCGGGACATTATCATCATCTGAGGGATCGGTTATTAAAAACCCCCATCCTTCCTGCCGGGAGGCATTTTCAATAATCTCTATAGAATCAAAAGGAATATATCCTTTTATATATAAAAGGCCCTCCTCCTTTGACATCCCCAAAAAAGCCTCATAAAATTCGATCTCTTTTGAAACTTTATTTAAGGCACCCTTTAAAAAATCAAGATAGACAACGTGATTCAAAAGCTCTTTTTTAATTAACTCTGCGACCTTATTATCTTCAAGGAACCTTGCTTGCATTTTGCTTAATGAGTCCTTAGGGTATTCTATCTCTTTAAATGGAATTTCTACCTCACCCTCAGATAAAAGAAGGCAATTATTTATTCCTCCCTGCTTTGATACTTTCCATAAATAAACGCCCTTGGGTAAATCCTCTATCTGTTCATCAGATAGTTTAAATAGGCGTGCGCTTATCCCGCTTGCCCTTAAGCTCTCAAGATCTTGCGGCTCAAAATCACCCCATTCCTTAAAACTTTCGATTTTGGAAATAAGGTTTACAGAGTAATCGTTAAGCTGAAGGTAGCGTTTATGCAAATCAATGATATGCAAAGCCAGCATACACCAGTCTTTTGAGGTATTTTCTTTAAAATTACGATCTGTCTTGTCTTCCGGATTAAGTAATGATATTGCCTGTTTAAGTAAAGCAGAGTCATTATTCAAAATATCAAGCTTATCACCCTTGGGAGGGTTTATATGTTCGATGTGCAAAAGCCTAAGCTTCCTAACCTTCTCAAGCAAATGAGTAGCATCTTTATCCTGCGTTACCAAAACTACCTTTTTCATTCTTACAATCATGCTGCTATTCCCTCTAAAGATAATTCCTCAATCTTGCGCTTGGCAATTTTGCTGCGGCCTACGGCATTGGACATCTGGTCTCCGATATAAATCTTAATCAGACGGATATTCTCCTCTGCCTCTGGAATTTTTACCTTCTCAAAAAGGTTTACCCTTTGCGTAGTTATATTTAATTCTGTACGCAGAATAGAAATCCCTTTTTCGATAATATATACCTGTGCCTTAAGAGAAGCGATCTCCCTTAAAGAGTCAATACCCAGATCCAACCATAAAGGAGCCTCAAATAAATCATAATCCGCCGGAGGGAATACTGCCTCTGTAAAAACGGGTATATCTGTTCCGGCTATATTTATTAACCTGGATTTGGCCTCTATGATCTTTAAGAAGGATTTGATATCTATATTTTCTTCGGCAAGAAGTCCTGCCCAGGATAATGACTGCTTGATTTTCATATTCAAAGAGGCAACCTTTTCTTCAAGAAGAGAAATTTGATGCAGAATCTCTAGCTGTAACTGCTGTTTTTTTAGCTGCAGGGTAGGTAGATAACGTTCGTATTGCTTTAGGGCATCCCGCTGTCTCTTTAATTCCCCTTTTGTAAATTTTATCTTGCCCATATTTCTATATCTTAGGCCAATATGCCTCAATCACTGAGCGCTTTATCCCGGTCTCCTCGGAAGTAAATACTCCGGATAGGATTTTCCATCCTAAATCTAAAGCCCCCTCCAATGGGATATTCACTTTCAAAGACATCAACTCTTTTTCAAATAGCTTACCGTATTTAAGCAGTTTTTCATCCCACGGGCTCATCTTAAACCCCATTGCCTGTTTTTCAAGCGTAGAGCGGTAGTCTGCAAAAAGCTGTATCATCGTATCCATTAAAACCCTGTGATCTGGCCTGGTCCTGCCATTTACCTGCTGTTTTAGCCTTGAAAGAGAGCCAAAAGGCTCGATAACCCCTCCCTTAAGGTAAAACTGGCCTTCAGTAATATAGCCGGTATTGTCCGGAACAGGATGGGTAACATCATCCCCGGGCATAGTAGTTGCGGCAAGAATAGTAATTGAGCCTGCGCCTTCAAAATCAACTGCCTTCTCATACCGTAAGGCTAATTGGCTGTATAAATCTCCGGGGTAGCCGCGATTAGAGGGAACCTGTTCCATGGTTATGGCTATTTCTTTCAGCGCATCACAAAAATTAGTCATATCGGAAAGTAGGACTAAAACCCGCTTACCCTTTAAGGCAAAATCCTCAGCTACAGCCAGGCTTATATCAGGAACTAATAAACATTCAACCACAGGATTAGCGGCGGTATGAATAAAAAATACCGAGCGGGACAAAGCCCCGTTTTCTTTTAAGGTGTCGCGGAAGAATAAATAATCGTCATATTTTAACCCCATGCCTCCTAAGATAATAATATCAACCTCGGCCTGAATAGCTATGCGCGCCAAAAGGTCATTATAAGGCTCTCCGGCGATAGAGAAGACCGGCAGCTTCTGCGATTCTACCAGCGAGTTAAATACATCTATCATCGGGATACCGGTACGAATCATCTTATCCGGAATAATCCTTTTTACCGGGTTAACTGACGGGCCTCCTGTATCTATAAGGTTATAAGAAAGCCTGGGGCCTTTATCAAGAGGCATTCCGCTCCCGTTAAAGATGCGCCCTAAGAGCTCTTCTCCGCTTGCTACGCGCATAGGATGGTTTAAGAAACGTACCTTATCCCTTGTGGATATGCCGCGGCTTCCTGCAAAAACCTGTAAGGATACCTTCTTGCCGTCTAAGCTTATAACCTGAGCCAAAGATACCCCGCGGCGGGTTGTGACCTCGGCAACATCCATATATCCTACCCCCTCTGCCTCCACCGTAATAACATCTCCGGATATCTGTATAATATTGGTGTAAACCCTATTCATTTACTACACTCCCGGGGTTTTTATTCTCTTTAACAATCAGGGTTATTTCTTCTTCTGTTTTCTTAAATTCATCGGTTTCAAACGCCGCGCTGTTCCATCCCTTGAATAGCTGTTTTAATCTCTGAAAAAACTGCAAGGCCTTGACTTTATCCTGAAAATTAAATTCGCTTTCTAAAATATCACGGATAAATTTAAACACATACTCCTGCCGGTTTTGCGCAGTAGCCTCATCAACGGCATCAAACGCATTCTGTTGAAGATAGACCGCATCAAAAAATTCTCCCTTAAGATAAGTGGTGTAATCCTTAAGGGATGTGCCTTCCTCTCCTATTACTTTCATCATCTGGAGGACATTGTTGCTTTTTATCAAAAGCGAATGCCCGGTTTCCCTGTCTTTTTCATCGATGAAACTTTGATATTTGCTCCAGCTTATTAAAGGATCTATCGCCGGGTATTTCCTGGCGTCCGAACGCTCGCGGGATAAACCATGAAAGGCGCCGACTACCTTTAAAGTCGCCTGAGTTACTGGCTCCTCGAAATTACCACCGGCAGGGCTTACTGTCCCGCCGATAGTAACAGAACCTGAATCTTTATCGTAAAGGCTTACTATCCCGGCGCGTTCATAAAATGAAGCGATTCGTGATTCAAGGTATGAAGGAAAAGCCTCTTCTCCCGGTATCTCTTCAAGTCTGCCGGACATCTCGCGCATTGCCTGCGCCCAACGAGAAGTAGAATCTGCCAGAAGCAATACATTAAGCCCCATCTGCCTGTAGTATTCAGCGATAGTTACTGCCGTATATACACTTGATTCTCTGGCAGCAACAGGCATAGAGCTTGTATTACATATAATCACTGTTCTATCGCTTAAGGGTTTGTTCGTCCTAGGGTCAATAATATTAGGGAAAGTCTTTAAGGTTTCGACTACTTCTCCTGCACGCTCTCCGCAAGCAGCGATAACCACAACATCCACCTGGGCATGCCGGCTGGTTAATTGTTGTAAAACAGTTTTTCCTGCTCCGAAAGGACCGGGGATACAATATGTCCCTCCTAAGGCAACAGGAAAAAGAGAATCTATTAAACGTATCTTTGTCACTAGTGGCTTGGCGGGCTTCAATTTTTCAGAGTATGCGGCAATGGGGATTTTAATCGGCCACATTTGACGCATAAAAACATCGCGCTTCTTTCCGCTATCATCCTTTAATTGCGCTATCTTTTCATCTATAGAATAATCTCCTTCGCCGGTAACATAAGTTACTTCCCAGAGACCCTTTAAATCAAAAGGTGCCATACAGTAATGCCGGATTATATTCTCCGGAACAAAACCTATCCTTTGCCCGGCAATTAATTTTTTGCCAACTTCAATTAGAGGGGTAAAATGCCACTTTTTTTGTTTGGACAAAGCCTCAAGGTAAATACCCCTTTTCAGGAAAAATCCGCATTCTTGCGCTAACTCCGGAAGGGGATTCTGCAGGCCGTCAAAGATCTGCCCAAGCAAACCCGGACCAAGCTCAACAGAAATCAGCTCACCTGTGAACTCAACCTTATCACCAACCCTTAATCCGGTTGTGCTTTCATAAACCTGCATCTGGGCCAATTGTCCGCGCACCCGGATAACTTCAGACTTAAGGCGTTGATCTTCATGCAGAATATAAGCAGTCTCATTTTGTATAACCTCTCCTTCAACAAAGACGCTTACCATATTCCCATTAATCCTAGAGACATAACCGGTTCTTATGTTTTGCATATAAGTGCTATTTTAATACCTCCTCTAAAAGCTTGTTCTTATCTGAATTGCGAATTTTATCCCAGCGTACCAAAATCTTAAGCTTAAGCGCATAAGTAATTAGCGCAACTATATCAAAATAGTGGCCTCTAGAAACTTCATCGAGCATGCGCCAACGTTCTAAATCCAGCATTTTTTCAGCCTCCAATATATTATGGCTACGGTAGGCTGATACTGCCAGATGAGTTATTGAAGCAGGCGCATACGTATCTGCGCGTGAATATTTCATGAGGTCAACTTTTTTTCTGGCTGCGCGGGGCTTAACCAGCTCATTGCGTAAAACAAGATTAAACTTGCCCCACTCTTTTAAACCTGCAATGACACTATTATCAACTTGGTAGTCAAAACCAGCAAGCACATGCCTCATCCTATCTAAATCCCTGATTGAAACCGTCCCAGAGCAAATATTCAAGAATTCATCCAGAGAAAAAGGGGATTTTACACCGAAATAAAGTACCGGCAAACTAGAGATTAAATACGTGTAATAAGATGGCATGTTTTATTTTAAATCTAATATACCAGAGAGTTCTTTATTAAAAGAGTTGCTTAAGACATCTGCCAGGGCTTGCTCTGAGAAATCAAAATATGATTTGCCTGAATCAAAGCTTATAGTAAAACCCTTGGATATATCTTCACTAAATTTAAATGTTATCCCTTTTGCTACTTCTTCTGATAGCTGGCTTAGCAAAGATTCTTTCATTTTGGCAAAATCATCCTTGCTGAATGTCAGCTCTATTTTCTCCTTGCCCAAGTGATCCTTTATAAGAGAGTTGATTATCCTAGACATTTCATGGGCAGTTAATACATCAGAAACTTTACGAATAATTATCTTATGAAGCAAGGCATTAATCTGGCTACGCAAGGAGATAAGAAAATCCCTGCCTGCCTGCTTTAATAATGCATCAGAGGACTCCCTCTTTCTTAGGGATTCCTGCTCTGCCTTGCTAATAAGGGCAGCTGCGTTAACCTTGGCTTCCTGCAATATTCTATTGGCCTCCTTTTTAGCCTCATCTATAATTTTTAACCTTTCGTCTTTAGCCTTTTGGATCCCCTCTTTTTGAATCTTTTCTATCAACACCTTAATCTCTTCTGCCATATATCTCTCCTGATAATGCTTTTGCCGCATCCCTAGAATCAACCGCCTCTAATATCGGTCTACCCACAACCAAGAAATTACTTCCGGCAGAGATTGCCTCTCTGATAGTGGTAGTCCTTCTCTGATCATTCTTAAAACTTCCCTTAGCTCGGATCCCCGAGGTTACAAGAACAACTATTCCCGGTATATTCTTACGCAACATCG
>CAZAPC010000043.1:0-8875 GCA_964486875.1 uncultured Planctomycetales bacterium | reverse complement strand
CCTTTGTATCCCCTACAACAACAAGGGCGCTAAAATGAAGCTTCTTCCCGCCCTTAGTTACCTTTGTTACACGGTTAATAGTAATTACCTTTTCGATTAATTCCGGCTGCTGCTCAATACTTAATTCACGCATGTCCTAAAACTCCATTCCGTTTTTTCTTAAAGATTCGGCAAACGCCTTAATCCTTCCGTGGTATAAGAAACCCGCACGGTCAAATACAATCTTGGTTATCCCTTTACCTTTTGCTTTTACGGAGAATAATTCCGCAAACAACTCTGCTGACTTCACATTTCCCGCGCTCTTTACCTTCTGCTTAAATTCCTTATTGGCAGTAGAAAACGAAAATACCACTTTATCCTGAGTATCATCAACCACCATCGCAGAAAGGTTATTCAGGCTACGCTTAATAACCAGTCTTGGCCTTTCACCTGTGCCTTGCAGCTTAATCCTTATCCTGCGGTGCCTTTTTAATCTTGAAAGCTCTTTTTTATTCATTTTATTTTCCGCCGCCCGTGGCCTGCGCCTTACCAACTTTCTTCTTAACGTATTCCCCTAAAAATCTTATGCCTTTGCCCTTGTATGGCTCAGGAGGATATACGCAACGGATCTCAGTCGCAACCTTACCTACAAGCTGCTTATCCATACCTGTTATAACTAACTGCGTAGGTTTGGGCGCTTCAATTTTAATACCCTGCGGTATGGGAAAGTTTACCTGATGAGAAAACCCTAAGTTCAAGTTTAAAGAATTACCCTGTATTGCGGCTTTAAAACCCACGCCTATAATCTCCAGCTCTTTTTTGTAACCCTCTGTAACACCCTTTATCATATTTATGATAAGAGCGCGGAATAATCCGTGCAAAGACTTATCCATCTTTGTATCAGCTACCCTTTTTACCAAAAGCTCTCCCTCTTTAATCTCCAGATTAATACGCGGGGATAACGCCATATTCAATTTCCCCTTAGGGCCTTCAACAAAGACAACGTTATCCTTTACTTCAATCCTTACTTCTTTCGGATAAACAACTACTTTTTTCCCTATTCTAGACATAAATAACCTCGGTATAAAAATTTACCAGACGTACCCTATAACCTCGCCACCCAAGCCTTTTTCACGCGCAACCTTATCAGTCATAAGGCCTTTAGACGTAGATATTAATGCGATACCTTTACCTCTTAAGACTGCGGGAACTTTCTTATGTTTTACGTAAGCGCGCAGGCCAGGCCGTGAAATTCGTTTAATATTCCTTATCGCTGATTTTCCTGCGGTATATTTTAAATATACCCTGACTACGCCCTGTTTTTTATCCTCAACGATCTTTAAGTTTTCTATATAGCCTTCATCTTTAAGTATAGAAAGAATCGCTTTTACCGTATTAGAAGCCGGTACATCCACAATATCCTTTTTTATCATAATCGCATTCCTTATTATTGTGAATACATCGGCAACTAAATCTGTCCTAGACATTTATTCTCCTAATGTTTTGTATTTTACCAGCTCGCTTTTTTGACACCGGGAATCATACCCTGCCATACTAATTCCCTGAAGCATAAACGGCAGAGCTGAAACCTGCGCAAATATCCGCCTGACCTTCCGCATATTGCGCAACGGTTATGCTTACGTGAAGGAAACTTCGGTTTGCGCTTCCATCGAGCTATCTGTGAATTTTTTGCCATATATTGTTTTTAAGTTAATCCTTATCAGTCTTAAAAGGCACGCCGAAAAGCCTTAAAAGCGCCCTAGCCTGATCCTTTGTTTTAACATTTTTGATAACAAAAGTAATATCCATCCCCTGGGTCCGGGTCAGCTTATCATATTCTATCTCCGGGAATATACCCTGCTCGCTTAATCCCAGGGTATAATTTCCCGCCTTATCAAAAGCATCCATTGACACTCCGCGGAAATCACGGATACGCGGCAAAGCTATACTTATCAAACGGTCCATAAACTCATACATCATATTCCTGCGTAAAGTAACCTTGCATCCTACCGGAGAACCCTGCCTGATTTTAAAATTTGCGATCGCTTTTTTTGCGCGGCGCATAATCGGCTTTTGTCCGGTTATTAAAGATAACTCATCCATTGCCTTCTCTAATATTTTGATATCCTGCAATGCCTCTCCTACGCCCATATTTACCACAATTTTATCTATGTGCGGAACCGCCATTTTATTCTTTATGCCAAACTCCTTCATCATCTGAGGAGCTATCTCATTTCTATATCTGTCTAATAATCTCGGAGTCATTTTATAACGCCTCTTTACAGGCTTTACAAACCCTGGTTTTTGTCCCGTCTTTTAATATTTCAAAACCCACTTTTGCCTTACGGTTACAGTTTTTACAGATTAAAGCGATATTTGATATAGCTATGGGCATTTCAATAGACACGATACCGCCTTTTTCTTCCTGCCGCGTCTGTCGCTTATGCTTCTTCGCTAAATTTATCCCTTCTACAAGAGCCTTTCCTGAAGCTAAGTACACTGCCAGAATTTTCCCGGTTTTTCCTTTATCCTTCCCCTTAATTATCCCTACTGTGTCGCCTTTTCTTACTTTAAGCATTTATATAACCTCGGGTGCTAATGATATAATTTTTGTAAAATTCTTTTCTCTTAGTTCGCGCGCCACCGGGCCAAATACTCGCGTGCCCCTGGGGTTAGACTGGGTATCAATAAACACAATAGCATTACGGTCAAACCTAAGGATAGAACCATCGCGCCTTCTTATAGGATGCCTGGTTCTTACTATAACCGCTCTTCCTTTTTCTCCCTTCTTAACCGTCGCCCCGGGAGAAGATTCCTTTATATTAACATTTATAATATCCCCTATTCTCGCATAGGGAGAATTCTTTTTATTTAATACCCCGATCATCGAAGCCTTTTTAGCCCCGGTATTATCAGCAACATCCAATATAGAACGCAATTGAATCATTATTTAATCTCCGTAATGTTTTCAATATCAAGAGCCCGGGCTTTTTTAATAACTTCTATTACCCTGAAACGCTTATCCTTAGAGAGGGGGCGTGTCTCTTCTATGCGCACCGTATCTCCCATCTTCGCCAATCCGTTTCTGTCGTCAGCTTTAAATTTATTGTATATTTTAACAATGCGTGAATATTTAGGATGCTTGCTCATCTGCATAACCTTAACTACTACCGTTTTCTGCATCTTATCGCTTACGACAGAACCGACAAACTCTTTTCTTTTACCCATATTATTTTTCTTTCTTTAGACTAAGTGCGGTTTGGACACGCGCTATATCTTTTTTTATCAATGAAAACATGTGCGGCTTTTCGACTCTTCCTGTATAACGTACCAGGCTTAGCTTGAAAAGCTCATCTTTCAAAGATTTCTCTTTATCCAAAAGTTCCTGCCTCGATAAATCTAACAAATCCTTTGCCTGGTCCTTTTTTTCCATTTTTATTTATGTATACGGCTTATGAATTTAGTCCTTAAGGGAAGCTTGTAGGCTACCAGCCTAAAACATCTACGGGCATACTCTTCAGGCACCCCGCCAATTTCAAAAAGCACCTTGCCTCTCTTTATTACTGCAACCCAGTGATCCAGATCGCCTTTACCCTTTCCCATACGTACTTCTGCGGGTTTTTTGGTGATCGATTTATCCGGGAATATCCTTATCCAAAGTTTTCCGCCCTTATGCAGCTGACGCGCGATAATAACACGGACAGCCTCAATCTGATTATTTTTAAGCCAACCGTTTGCCATACTCTTTAACCCGAATTCGCCAAAGGCCAAATCCGCTCCCGAAGTAGCAACGCCTCTGCGCTGGCCTTTTTGCAATTTACGGTATTTAACCCTTTTAGGCATCAAAGGCATATTATTTTGCCTCCTTAATACTTTCAGCCTGTTCTTTTTGAGTCATCTCTGCCTCTTTTGCCTTTTTCTTACCCAGTATATCGCCTTTGTATATCCAAACCTTAACCCCTATGAGGCCGTAAGTAGTAAGGGCTTCAGCAAAGCCGTAATCTATATCTGCGCGTAAAGTTTGCAAAGGGACCTTGCCTTGTTTATACATTTCTGTACGCGACATCTCTGCGCCGTTAAGCCTTCCTGAGCAAGAAACCCTTATTCCCTTTACCCCGGAATTTATGGATTGCTCCATCGCGCGCTTAACCGCGCGGCGAAATGCCACTCTTTTCTCCTGTTGAAAAGCAATATTCTCTGCAACGAGCTGCGCGTCCCATGCCGGATTCTTCACTTCTTCAATGTCAATCGCTACTTCCTGCTTTACCATACTATTTAAGTCTTCTCTTAAGCGCTCGATATCAGCACCGTGCCTGCCTATAATGATACCCGGCCTGGCGCTGTAAATCCTTATCTTGATTTTATCCGCAAGCCTTTCAATAACTACATTCGATACCGCTGCCTGTTTAAAACGTTTCTTGATAAATTTACGGATGTTATAATCCTGATATATAAATTTAGGGTAATCCTTGGGATTCGCAAACCAACGGCTGTTCCAATTTCGGATAAAACCTAATCTTAATACTAAGGGACTTACCTTTTGACCCATTATTTATTCTCCTGATCTTTTAAATCCAGCTCTATCCTAATATGCGCTGTCCTCTTTAATATCGGTTGCGCCCTGCCGAACGCAGCTGCTTTAAACCTTTTCCATCTTGGCCCCGGATTACAAAGAATCTTGGAAATATATAACTGCTCAACATTGAAACCCTTAACTTTGGCATTAGCAATAGCGGACTTAAGTATCTTAATTAGGTACTCCTTAGGCCGTTTATTAAGGTTAAAAAGTATGCTAACCGCTTCTTTAGCGCTTTTACCTCGGATAAGGTCCATAACCTGGCTAACCTTACTCGGAGATATCCTTAAAAATTTTCCTTCGGCTTTACTTATCATTTTTTAAGTCTTCTCTAGCGCCTTCTTCGCCTTTACGCCGCCGTGTTTCCTGAATATCCTGGTAGGAGCAAATTCTCCTAGCTTATGCCCGACCATATTTTCGGTAACAAATACCGGGATATGCTTTTTTCCATCATACACGGCAAAAGTAAGCCCTACAAAATCAGGTATTATAGTAGAGCTCCTTGACCAGGTTTTGATTGCCTGGCGAGTGCCTGTTTTGCGCTGCTGATCAACTTTTCTTAATAATCTCTCCTCGACAAAAGGTCCTTTTTTTAACGAACGCGGCATATTTTATTTCCTTCTTTTAACAATAAATTTATTAGAGTACCGGTTAGGTTTTCTGGTCTTATAACCCTTGGTCGGCTTACCCCAAGGGGTAGAAGGATGCGGGTTTCCTTGAGGAGACTTGCCTTCTCCGCCTCCATGCGGGTGATCAACAGGATTCATAACCACTCCTCTAGATTGCGGCTTTACCCCAAGCCACCTGTTCTTTCCCGCCTTACCTAAATAAAGAGCTTCATGCTCTACGTTTCCTACCTGCCCAATAGTAGCATGGCAATCAAGACTAACCAATCTTACTTCACCTGAAGGAAGCTTTATGTGCGCATAGTCCCCTTCTTTTGCCATGATCTGCGCGCTTGAGCCTGCGGAACGGACAATCTGGCCACCGCAACCTTTTCTTAATTCGATATTATGAATCATCGTACCCGAAGGAATATACCTTAGGAGAAGGCAATTTCCGGTTACTATCTCTACTTCTTTATTGTTAGTAGAGACAACGGACTGCCCCACAATTAAACCAACCGGTGCTAATATATACCTTCTTTCCTTATTCGCATACTCAACCAAAGCTATTCTTGATGAACGGTTAGGATCATATTCTATGGCTATAACCTTACAAGGAGTTTCAAATAAATCACGCTTAAAATCAATGACCCTGAGCATGCGTTTATGCCCGCCGCCGCGGTGGCGTGAGGTAATCCTCCCATAGGCATTTCTGCCTCCGGTTTTCTTTAGCGGAAGCAAAAGCGATTTTTCGGGTTTTTCTTTAGTAATTTCCTTAAAATCCGGGCCTGTCATATGCCGGCGCGAATGTATGGTAGGTTTAAAATATTTCAGTCCCATAAATTTATTAAGCTACCGAGATTTTCTGGCCATCTTTTAAAGTCACAACAGCCTTTTTTAAATCCGGAGTCCTCCCTAAATGATAACGCACCCTCTTTAATTTACCCATGGACACAAAAGTATTTACATCGCTTACCTTTACCTTGTAAACCTCTTCTACGGCTCTCTTAATCTGAATTTTATTAGCTGCAGAGTTTACCAGAAAAAGGTATTTTCCCTTTGGTTCGTACTGAGTCGATTTCTCCGTACGTAATAAAGCCTTTATTATATCCTGGGCATAATTCATTTCTTTAGTCTCTCCACCAGCTTGCTTAAAGCGGCCTTGGTAACTACTAATTTCCGGTTTTTAAGTACTTCATAGGCATTCGTATTCTGCGCAAGGCTTAAATCCAGAAAACTTATATTGTTTAAAGAAAGCCTTAAGTTATCGTCAATTTTATCCAGCAAGAGGAGAACGCTTGTTTTTTTCTTGCTTTTACCGTTATTTATTTTAAGGTTTGAAAAAACCTTTACAGCTTCTTTTACTTTAGGTTTTTCGGCGTTTAAAGCATCTAATACAATGAGGTTATTTTCGTTTAACTTGGAATTCAAACTTGATTTTAAAGCAAGGAGTTTTATTTTATTCGGTATTGTATAAAAAAAATCTCTTGGGTGCGGGCCGAAGGTAACTCCTCCGTGCCGCCACAAAGGTGAACGCGTTGAACCCACGCGCGCCCTTCCTGTCCCCTTCTGTTTCCATGGCTTCTTGCCTCCACCGGAAACCTCTCCCCTGGTCTTTGTCGCTGCGAGTCCTTTTCTATTATTTGCCCTATAGAGATTAATGGCCTGATGGATGGCATCCGCATTCACTATCCCGTCAAAAACAGAGGGATTTAATTTAACGCTATCTATCTCTTTGCCGTCCGAATTATATACAGGTAAAACCTTAGGGTCCATTTATTACTTCTTCGCTTTCTTATCTAAAGCCGGAGCCTGCTTGCCTGCTTTATTTACTCTTTTCTTGGCTTTTCTTATTACAACATATCCGTTCTTGCATCCGGGAACAGCACCTTTTACCAAAAGAATATTATTTTCAATATCCGCCTTAATTACTTTCAAATTTTGCAGCGTTACCTTTTCTGCTCCCATATGTCCGGGCATATGATGCCCTCTCCAGACCCTTCCCGGAGTAGTTGTTGAACCTATGGAGCCCACCCTGCGGTGAGAAGTTGAACCATGCGTTTTAGGTCCTCCGCTCCAATGCCAACGCTTCATCCCTCCCTGAAAACCCTTTCCTATGGAAACTCCCGTCACATCAACATAATCACCGGGCGAAAAGATATCTACCTTGAGTTCCTCTCCAGCCTTGTATTCTTTCGAGGGGTCTTTCGAAAATTCTTTAATCACCTTACGACAGGGAATATTTATTTTCTTAAAATATCCTGCAATAGGTTTCTTAAGGCGTTTCTCGCTGGTTTCTTCAAACCCAAGCTGAATACTCTTTTCCTTAACCGACAATACCGGACAGGGGCCTGCCTCTATAGCGGTGACGCTTACTAGCGATCCGTCTTCGGTAAAGACCTGTGTCATCCCTAACTTTTTACCCAATATCCCCGTCATTTTATCTCTACATCCACTCCCGCAGGCAAATTAAGCTTCCTCAATGAATCAATTGTTTTTGCCGTAGGCTCAAAAATATCAATTAGCCTTTTATGAGTTGATAGCTCAAATTGCTCGCGCGACTTCTTATCAATAACCGGAGAGCGCAAAACGGTATATACCTGCCTTTTCTTTGGTAAAGGTACAGGGCCGGAGATCTTAGCTCCGGTCCTTTTTACCGTTTCAACAATCTCTACGACTGCCTGATCAAGAAGGCGGTGGTCGTAAGCTTTTAATTTTATGCGTATCTTCTGTTCTTCTGACATATAATTTTTAAGCAATAACCTCGGTAACAACGCCTGCACCTACGGTGCGGCCGCCTTCACGTATGGCAAAACGAGATTCCTTCTCCATAGCGATAGGTATGATTAACTCAACTTCCAGGTTCACGTTATCTCCGGGCATAACCATCTCAACACCTGCAGGCAGAGCAACATTTCCGGTAACGTCGGTAGTACGAAAATAGAACTGCGGCCTGTAACCTTTGAAAAAAGGCGTATGCCTTCCACCCTCTTCTTTGGTTAAGATATAAACCTGTGCTTTAAACTTTGTATGCGGAGTAATTGATTTTGGCGCTGCAATAACCATACCGCGCTCAATATCTTTTCTCTCAACGCCTCTTAAAAGAAGACCGACATTATCTCCTGCCTGGCCTTCATCTAGAAGCTTACGGAACATTTCAATACCGGTAACAACCGTAGATTTAACTTCAGGCCTTAAACCGACCAACTCAACAGTATCATTGAGCTTTACCTTACCGCGCTCTATCCTGCCTGTTCCTACCGTACCTCTTCCTTCGATGCTAAAAACATCCTCTACAGCCATAAGAAGCGGCTTATCCAGGTCCCTTACGGGTAAAGGTATAAAATCATCGCAGGCCTTAATCAAATCGAGAATCGGTTTGCAATCAGCACCATTCGGATCATTAGCAGCCGCTAAAGCCTTTGAAGAACTTCCACGGATAATCGGAGTCTTATCTCCCGGATAACCGTACTTAGTGAGCAATTCCCTTATTTCCATCTCAACTAAATCTAGAAGTTCATTATCGGTAACCAGGTCTACCTTATTTAAAAACACTACCATCGAAGGGACATTAACCTGGCGTGCCAAAAGGATATGCTCCCTTGTCTGAGGCATAGGGCCGTCAGCAGCAGAAACAACAAGTATTGCACCGTCCATCTGAGCAGCACCGGTAATCATGTTCGTAACATAATCTTTATGTCCCGGACAGTCTATA
>CAZAPC010000042.1:0-8900 GCA_964486875.1 uncultured Planctomycetales bacterium | reverse complement strand
TGGATTCCCAGAGAACGGGCTACTTCTGAGGCCTTTTGGCCTTCTTCGGTGACCATTTTGACCGCTTGAACCTTAAACGCCTTGTCAAAACGCTTCATTTTTACCGCTTCCCCTTGCATCGGACACCTCCTGTTTTAAGAGCCGGTTTTTATGCTAACACCAACTCTTCGCTGTGTCCACTTTTTCAGGGGAAGATCAACCCTGGTTGTTTCCAAGAGCTACGTTAAATGCTACAATCGTAGCATTATCGTTATATTCCAAATTATTAATTAGCTTTCTAAAAGTTAGAGGATTAGGTTCAAAGGCAAAGACCTTGCCGCGAGATCCTACAACTGAAGAAGCTACAAGACTCCAGAGACCTATATTTGCACCACAATCAACAAATACATCGCCAGGCTTTAATAGTTTCCTGATGATTGCTAAATCATCTTCTTCCTCTCGTTCCAGCCAAACCATTGCCTCATAGGGCACTGAAAGATCTAAAGAAATTTTCATATTGCCCGATAGAGCTCTTTGGCGGATACTCCTCCGATCTCTATTACTCATCCAAAAAGGAACTAGTCTTGAGGCCTTTCCAGGAAATTCAGGTGTTTTTTTGATTAATTGACCTAATATATCCATTGTAAACCTCTAAGGTTTTCGTGGCACTATTTTGCGAATTAAAGCGCTGAGCTATTTCAACGCATTGCTTAGAGAGCCTCCCATAGCTCAAGTCGTTCATATTAAGTAATTCGGCCAGTTTTCGACTAAAACTTTCGATATCTCCTGGTGGAAAAAGAAAATTTCCGTCTAGGTGTCTTAGCGTTTCCCTGGGCCCTGGTATGTCATAGGCTACCACCGGCAAACCAGAAGCAAGCTGTTCTAAGACCGCCACAGGAAACCCTTCTACATAGCTCGGAAAGGCTCCTACAGTCCCCTGGCTGAGGAGTTCAGGCAATTCATCACCTGTGAACCTTGGAATAATTCTAACGCACTCGGGATTGGGCAAGCCAAGTTCCTTGATGATTTTCTCTTTGCTTGCATCGGAATAGCCAGATGTACCTAAAAATAGGAAGCGTACCCCTGGAATATTCTCTTGAAGACGCCTAATGATTTCCGGCCAATCCCTTGATCCTTTCCCAGGCCCCCAGGAGCCAATAAAAAGGACCGTTTGCCTGGCCAACCTATCTTTATAATCAGGGGCTGCCGAAGAAAAAGCAGCAAATTGGGCTTTAGTCAGCCCATAGGGTATGAACACACACTTTGGTCCTAGATTAAGAACTGAATTCACATATTCCAACTCATCGTGATTTGACACCACAATGCAGTCTGCATGCCTAAGGGTAGCTATACACCTGGCTGTATTGCGCCTATTTCGTGGTTTCCTCAACTGCCTTAAAATGGCGCTGAGAATTTTTCTTAACCCCTTTCTAGGCCATTTCTTGAGAGATAATAGCCGAAATTCTTCATGGAAGGCATAGAGCCCTATACTTCTGGCCACTACCAAACCATTAAAACCCAGTTGTTGTTTTGAAAAGGGTAAGCTGTCGTGTTGAACATCGATGACATCAAAATGATGTCCATTGGCTTTAATAAAGGCTTTCGCTCTCTGGGAAAAGTCAGGAAGAAAGGGTCCAAATATTTTTAATAATAAAGGTGGCCATGTTTTATACTCGGGAAAAGCATCATGGCAGTCAAATTTCTCTACGGTATGCCCTAGCCTGCGAAGCTCCTCGGCTATCATCATCTGTGGCTTCGGCCCACCTAGCTTCGGTTCCCAAGGCATGGGTAAAACCATTAGAACCTTAATAGGCCTGGACCCGGAACTACTGTTGAGCATAAATATTCTCCAATTTATTGATTGCTTAGTCTGCGGAAGGCAGACCTTAACAAGGCCCTAAGCAATATTTTCCAACTCAGTGGCCAAAGTAAAAGGGTAGGACGATGCCCAAATTGATGAAATACTTGCCCTACCCCGGGTTGTTGCTGAATCAACGGACAAAGGGTTAAGTAATCAAATGCCTGTACCTTGAATACTAATCTCTCCCACCTATTAGATAAATGGCTAGATTCGCTTAAAGCTACCCTATGTACTTCGGGTACCTTAGGCTCTTGTGATGCTTGCCGTATTCTATCTCCCATTGTCTTGCTATCTCTGTGCCATCTCAAACGGACAAGTTTGTCTTGAATCCAGATGGATTTTGGATTTTGTTTCAAAACCCTGAGAAAAAGCTGATAATCCATCGCATAGTACAGATCAGTCTCCAAAGGAAAACCCTGATCCGTTAACCGTTTAGAGATAAAAACGGCGGGCTGCTGTAAAACCAGGGAAGACCAGTATCTCAAATACTTCCTGTAGGTGGTCGGACTGGATTTACCATCCGTTAATTTATAAATGTAACTACCATTAACATCAACGTTCTGGCATTCTCCCGCAATGAAGGTATATCCTTCAAGATATAACTTAGCAATTTTAGCTAAAACGAAAGGATCAAAGTATAAATCATCTGCATTCAACCATGCGAAGATATCTCCAGTACAATGCTTATATCCTTTGTTAATTGCATCGGTTTGACCCCCGTCTGGTTGGCTCTCCCAGTACGTCAGATAACTTTCATACTTTTTGATAATTTCTATGGTTTGATCCGTTGAACCGCCGTCGATAACGATGCACTCTAAATTAAGGTAGGCTTGAAGCAAGACCGATCGAATCGTCTCTTCAATAAACTGGCCGTAGTTGTAACTCGGAATCAGAATGCTTATACGGGGCCAGCTATGGTGCCCCAACAGCTTTTCCTCTGATTGGTCTATTTCTTCGGTCCAGGGCCAACCCGTTTTTCCTTGAGGAGCAGGTGGCAGATCTTGTAATCTCCGAATAATTCTTGCTTCTGTCATAGCATAACTGGTTTAATATCTATGATACTCATATCTAATGAGGGTATTATAACCTATCAAACAAGAGGTGTCTAAATAATAGATAGGGATGACCCTTTTTACTGTGTTTTATATAACTTCTCTAACTGCTTCCATAAAAGAATCTGCACACTCTTTTATTTTTTCTTTCTGTGCTTCCCGGGCTGTTCTTTCCTTTTGCGCGTTTATTCCGGGAACTCCACTATCCCACACTTTAAGCAGTTTCATCTTTATGTCTTCTTCGTCTGTAGGATTAAAAAATTGTGCATCCATGAAACTATGCTCTCTATGCGCAGGAATATCGGATAATAGCACCCATTTTCCCAAAGCGTCTGCTTCTCTGGGAGTCATGCCGTATCCTTCAAATAAAGATGGATTAAGCACGCAAATACTTTCTCTCATTAAAGTCAAAACATCTTCATGCGGAATTACACCTACATGCTTAATATTCTCTTCAATACCCCATTCTACTGCTTTACTGAACAGTTCATCATAATACTCAGGATTGCGATAATCTTTATTATACCCACTGCATACTATCTTTATCTCTTTTCCTTCATCCTTGAGCATTTTAACCGCCTTAAAGAACCTTTCATGATTTTTATGTTTCCAAAAATTTCCCGGAAAGTATACAAATTTTTCAGGCAGATTATATTTTCTAGCTACTTCAACCGGATCGATATCATATATATTTTCGGGTATAATCGGTGTAAACTTTAAGATTCTAACCTTTTTGCCGAATTGAGGCAAAAATTTTCTAAAATCTCTGGCTATGCTCTCTGTCTTAACAAGAACCCTATCCGATACCTCAGCGGTTTTTAAAAAACGTTTATCTCTCCACGAGCATTCTTCTTCCGAAAACATTTCTGGTAAGTACTTATGCTGAAAATCAGTTATCCATGAAATAAGAGGCGTTTTGCCGTATTTTTGAGTAGGGATCATGCTAAAAACCGCATTTATTTTTTCGCGGTTTATTATCCGTTTAACTCTATAATCATATCCGCAAACCTTTGAAATTGCACGATCATATAATGTCCTCGAAGAAATGTTTACTATTGTATCCGCCGCCCTTCTATATACCTTCTCTTGGTTTTCTCCAAAAAATCCTAAATATATCTTTACTTCTTCCCCATAATTAACATTTACAGAATAGGCGAGTCCCGAGAAAAATGCTACGCCTGCATACCAGCCATAATCACCTGTCGGGAAAAATAATATTTTTGTCAATTTTCTTCCTTTTCTAGCTGAAGGTTCCCCCAAAAGCGTGCCGTTTCCAAGTTTAGATTTTTGCCTTCTTACGTGTAATTTGTATTATTAAAAAATGCTTTATTAATTCAGCTTCTCTTAATTATCTGCTGTCTGATATATTCGTAATCCTTCCATGTTAACGAATCCATTGATTTTGCAACTTTAGCAAGATTTAGCATCTCCCTAAACCTTTTATATATTTTAATGGCTTGCTTGAATCGCAGTATAGTTTTACTAAAGAACGGAGAGCTGATTCTTCTTTTACTTAATATATGGCAGGACCCATTTGAATAAAATACTGCGTTAAACTTAGCAGCTATTATTTCCAGGCTTTGCTTGGAATAAAATGAAATATGTTGCCCTGCCTCTGGAGCAAAATACCACCATTCTTTTAAATCCTTAATGTCCTTTGGTATTAACTCTGTTGTAAAAAATATAGTATCGCTTAATTTAAACATTTCTTCGATCTCTAACAATGGGTCACTGAGATGTTCAAATACCTCAAAGGCTGTTGCTAACTCAAATTTTTCGGTAATTCTTTCTAGGTTATTACCGATATCAAAATAACTAGCAAACAAATTTTCGCAGTATTTATCATATCGGTAAAAATTATATCCTTTATCGCGCATTAGTCTAACAAAAATGCCGAAACCTCCGCCAAAATCAAGAAATTTACCCGACGGATTAAAAAGCTTATTTATAATATCGGCGGTAGTATTGCTTAAGCTTAAATTTCTCTGCAGAATACCCGTATCCAATGCAGAAATTGCATTTGCATAGGCTTCTTCAAGCCAAAAATGCTCTTCTGTCTGTATAAAACCACACTCACTACACTGAAGATAACTAACGGGGTACTTATTTAGCACATTCATTTCTAAGATCTTTCCGGAATCAGCATAGCAAATCTTACATTTCGAATTAGGGGGACACACTGCTTACTTACCCTCCATTTTTAGGTTTCGGGCTAAATATACCGGCCTCTTTATATTATTAGCGCTGTTTCCTGCCACCTGCCAAAGCATTCTCCAGCCATTGCCGCAATCCGGTCGTATCTTTGTAGCCTGATACTTCCGCTTTGTTTATATACCGCCAGCTGTTTTCATAATCTTTTTTATAATAATAGGCTACTGCCAGGTTATAATAAAATTCTGCCTCCTGCGGATTAAGCTCTGCCGCTTTATTGTAGTCGGCAATAGCCAGGTCAAAAAGTTTCTTCTGGGCAAAGGCAAGGCCGCGGTTATTGTAAACCAGAGCATCTTTCGGATCAATAGCTATAGCGGCGGTAAAATCCAGGATAGCCTGGTCAAAAAGGCTTCTTTTAAAATAGACTAGCCCCCGGTTGGCATAGGCGTCGGCTGAATTAGGATCAAGCTCTATCGCCTTATTATATTCTGAAATAGCGCTATCAAGGTCATTGGCGTCCAGATAAGCATTACCCCGGCTATAGTGCATACTAGCTACGGCTACCCGAGAATCATTCTCTTCTTGAGGTCGCGTCTGCTGGGCCTGCCTGCAACCGCAATAAGCAAAGATAATAATGGCAATCGCAAAATACCCTATAAGCATATTAAGTCTTTTTCTTTCCATTGTTTTCTATCCACCCCTTAATTAAAAGAGCCTATCCAGCAAAACCGAAGCGATATGCCCCCAGTCCTTATTCAGGCATTGATCATCCCCGCAAGGAATAGCGGCCGTCGTATGCCGGCGGTATCATAACTGTCGGCGAGGATAATTTTTCTTTTGGCATCTATGCCCTTGAACTGGCTTCTACCCTTTCCCTTGCCGCCGATCTCAAAAACAATATCTTCAAATTCGCGGACAAGGTAATCCGGCGTCTTTTGGCCGCGCACGGATTTTAAATAAAAAACCTCTTTGTCCAACGCCCGCAGCGCCTCCACAAAGAAATCCTCCCTCAAGCCGCCGATGGCCTCGTCAAAAGGCCTGTATAAAAGCCGGTATGGCAGGGCCATGACAACCTTCGGCTCTTTCATTACATTGCTTCCCGCCGGCATGACCCGGTGTAAAATAAAAGCCCGCTCCAAAAGCGCAATATACTGCTCGGCCTTGTACTTCGTAATATGGAGATTCCGCGACACGGAGGAATAGTTGATGCCGTCGACCCCGGAGCGCCCGACAAAACGCACAAGCTGTTCGATCTTATCCAGCTCATTGGTCAAAAGCCGCGCGATACGAGGTATGTCTTTACGGATAACTGCCTTAAGGATATTTTCCAAAAGCGGCAGGGGTTCAGGCTCCCGCAAGGCAAACGGCATAAGGCCGCCTTGGATGTACGGTAAGAAATGTTCCCCCGCCCTGAAGGCATCCGCGGGGACTTTTCCTTCCGCGATATCCCGAAGCGTTAAAGCGCCGAACTCCTGCCCATATTTAAATTGCGCATACTCCCGCAATGTAAAAGGATACAGCTTTTTAAGCAGGATGCGGCGCGACAGGTCGTAGCCTGATTCATACATTCCCAGCGCCGTTGAGCTGGTAAAGACTACTCTGATATCAAGGATGTCGTAAAGTTTCTTGAGGCCGGCTTCAAAGCCCGGATAAACATGCACCTCATCCAGGAGGAACATCTTTATCCGCATTGTTTCATGCAGGGTCTTCACAAGATCAAAAAGATCGCCCTCCATAGTATCAAGGGATAAATAAAAAGCCTTCTCTTTTACCAGGGCCAATTGCTTAAGAATTATCGTCTTGCCCGCGCCGCGCGGCCCGACGATCCCGATAAAATGAGCTCCCGTGTCCCGCGCGATTATCCCGTAAAGCGCGCGCTTTTTTTCATATTTTCGGCCGTCTTCCCTGGCCAGGCGATCAAATTCAAGCAATTGATTGATATTCATTTTATCCGGAATCCTGCATGTTTTGACATAACAAATATACCACAAAACATCATTTTGTCAAGTTATTTTACAAGATGGCATACAATTCATAATATCAATATACGGAGAGCTCATTCAGCAAAACCGAAGCGATATGCTCCCAGGTGAAATTATTATTGAAATAACCGCGGTTTTTCTCTCCGCAGCTGCGGCGCAATGCAGCATCAGCGCACAGGATCTCGACCTTTTTACAGAATGCCTGCTTATCCCCGGCATGAGCCAAAATAACCCCTCCTATATTATGCCAAAAGCTGTCGGTATCTTTCCCTTCTAAAGATACCACGGGTAAGGCATGCTGAATAGCAACCATGACGCTGGCGCGCGTTGCCTTGAGGCAATCAGGGAGTATAAATATGTCCGACATCTGCATTAAAGATGAGAGCTCTGCTTTTGAAGCATGCTCAACCTCAATAACGGGCAGGGAAAAAGAGAATTCCCGGGCAGGTATGCAATCCACGCTCTTAAAGAAAAGCCAGCGCGCTTTTATCTTATTCTTCAGCAGGTGGCGGTCCAATGCTTTTATATACGGGCGCTGAAGCGCGATATTCGTTCTCTTTCCGAATAAAGCCAGCACAATTTCATCGCCGCCCACCTTATTTTTCTGCCTTGCCTGCAGGCGGCCTGCGGGGATAAAAGGAATACCGGAGCCTATAGGCAAACAAACCGCCTTATGCTTAAGGCCCCATCCCGATAATTCTTTAAGCAGGGGCTCGGACGCGGTAAAAACATGCTCCGATATCCTTGTTAGCAGCTTTAGCTGTTTCTTCTGGATTACGCTGCGCGCAAGGCTTAACGGATACCGGAAAGAGCGGGAAGGAAAATCGTGGATCACTAAAGACGGTTGCCACTGCGCGGCAACATTTTGCCAGAATCCCAATAATAAATTATCCCATAAGCCTTTACCGCTCCTGAAAGATAACGGGGTATATTGCAACAGCACATGGCTGATCTTACGCTTTTTCAGCTCGCTTAATAAAAAATCAAAGGCCTTCTTGTCCCACGCCCCGCCTACAGGAATCACGGTATCCGTGACTTCTCCGCAGCCTTTTCCGGCAATGATAACGTGGTTATCCAAACGCAGCAGCTCATCAGCAAGGCACTGCGAATAATCGGCAATCCCGCATTTTGCCGGGGGAAGATTATTGGCTACGATAACGATATCCATAAGCATCATGCCCTAATAATGAAGTTTTCCAGAACTAAAATATCCATCCCCGCGCGCAGGAAACACCCTATCGCGTCTTCGGGGGATAAAACAATGGGTTCGTTTTCGTTAAAAGAGGTGTTCAATAACATGGGCACCCCGGTAAGCGCCTCAAATTCTTTTATGAGGCCATAAAAATCCGGATTAATAGACCTGCTTACCGTCTGCACCCTGCCTGTGCCGTCCTCATGGCAGACCGCCGGAATCAAATGCCGTTTCCCGGGCTTTATACGAAAGACCTTTTCCATATACGGGGCTAAAGATGCGCCATCAAACCAATCAGCGATATTCTCCTCTAAAACAGAGGGCGCAAAGGGCCTGAACCATTCCCTTTTTTTAATCCGCGCATTGAGCAGATCTTTTACTTTCGGGCTGCGGGGATCAGCCACAATGCTTCTATTGCCCAGCGCGCGCGGGCCCCACTCAAGCCTCCCCTGAAACCAGCCCACTATTTTACCGTCGGCAATCTCTTTGGCAACTGTTTTAAAAATGGCCTCTTTGCCCTGCCTGTCATACGCCAGCCCGTGCGCATCAAGGGCGGATTTGATTTGCTCCTCGCTAAAGCAGGGCCCCCAGTAAGGAGAACTCATTATAAAATCGCGCGGTTTTTTCAAAATACAGTTCCAGGCGTAAAACGCCGCGCCAATAGCCCCTCCCGCGTCATAAGC
>CAZAPC010000041.1:4838-9053 GCA_964486875.1 uncultured Planctomycetales bacterium | reverse complement strand
AGCCCCTATTTTATTTTACGTATTAGAGGTAAACAAAGAAAGCTAGTAAGCGAAGAAATAACAATAAGCCAGCTTAGGCCTATTTTAGGTAAGAGATAAGCGCCGGAAAGATTGCTTAAAACAAGAGCTAAATTGCTTACGCTGCATAAAAGCGCGAAAGAAGTCGCCTCCAGCCCTTTTATAGAGCTTCTAGCCATAAAATCCATAACCATAATAAAAATAAACATGCCGATAAAGCTGTAAACAACATCATAGATAACTGCCGTAACCGGCGTATAATAAAGGTAGCTTAAGGTGGTAACCGCGCCTAAGAATACTGACACATACAGCCACTTCTTTATATCTATCTTCTGGCTAAACTTGTAATAAAATATTGAGCCTATAATCCCAAAAATAGTGCCGATAGTGCTTAGCGCCCCGATCCAGACCTTCCCCCAATTAAAAACATCCCTCTGGATAAAAAACAGCGGCGTGCCGAATGAAGGAGAATATTTATAAAGAAAAATAAACATCGCGACTAATAAAAGGTATTTATCCTGGAAAAGAGTTTTTAAGTCGACGGTTAAATGCCTGCGCTCTTTTTCTTCTCTTACGATTGTTTCACGGTAAAAATATGCCGGTAAAGCCACAATGATATAAACCGGCACAAGACAAAGAAAAGCGCCTCTATAGCCCCATACCTGCGCAAGGTAACCTCCGCCTGCTCCGGTAATAATCCCGGCGATAGATAGAGCGATCCACTGAATGCTCTGGATTTTACCTGTGGCATTATATTTCTTTCCTTCAACGCACATAACTCCGTCAACCGCTACATCGCGAAAAGCAGAATCAGCGGAATTCACGGCTAATAAAAGAATGAGCATCACTAACGGCATCTGGATTAGCCCTAAGGCCAAAACCAGGAGTATATCCAGAGCGAGCGAAATAAAAACCCACTTCTTCTTGGTAAAGAAATTGTCAATTATATAACCAATCAATGGTTTAACCAGCCACGCTAAAATAGGTATGCTGGAGATAACCATTATCTTTTGCGGAGAAAAATGAAGAGTCTCTTTAAGGTAGTAGAATAAACCCTGCGAAGGTAGCGCCTCTATGCCTTGGGTAAAATATACGGAGCTGCTTAGGGCGAATATCCAAAATAACTTCTTGTTACTATTCAGTTGCACCTGTAATAGGTTCTGGCTCACTAGCTACAGGAAGACTGGCTTCCTGAAGAGGTTTCTGTGGAGCCGCAGGTTTAACGTTGGCGAGTAATGACTTGCTCTGCCTTACTGATAAAATCGCAAGGGTTAAACAAGTCAGAAAAAATACTACTGCGCAAATGGTGGTCATGCGCGTTAAAAAAGAACTTGTCTTTGTGCCGAACATTGACTCAACTCCGGCAAAACTTTCAACCAGACCGCTTCCTCTTCCTCTTTGAATTAAAACCAGGATAATGAGCAATGCACATGCAATTACATGAATTGCAATAACAAATCCAATCATTTTAACACCTCGGCTGCTTTCTTTACTATTTCTGAGAACGACTCAACCTTAAGGCTTGCGCCTCCGACCAACGCACCGTCAACATCCGGCTGTTTCATTAGCTCCGATATGTTATCAGGCTTAACGCTACCTCCGTATTGTATCCTTACTTCCGAAGCCACTTCCTGGTTATAAAGCTTGTGTAATAATTCCCGGATATATTTATGCACTTCTTGAGCCTGCTGCGGGGTCGCAGTCTTTCCTGTCCCGATAGCCCAAACCGGCTCGTAGGCAATAACTATTTTTAAGACATCTTCTGACAAAAGTCCGCTTAAAGCCCCTTCAATATGATTTTTAAGGACGTCAAAAGTTTTGCCTGCTTCCCTTTCAGCAAGCATTTCTCCTACGCAAACAATGGGGGTAAGAGCGCTTGCTAAAGCGCCTTTAAGTTTCTTATTCACGCTCTCATTAGTCTCTGCAAAAAACTGCCTGCGCTCAGAATGCCCGATAATCACAAAACTACACCCGGCATCTTTAAGCATTTTCCCTGACACCTCTCCGGTAAAAGCACCCTCATCAAACCAATATACATCCTGAGCACCGAGAAATATGCCTGTCTCGTCTATAACTTCAGCAACCTCTGATAAAGCAGTAAATGGGGGGCATAAGACTACATCTAAAGCCGCCGTATCTAATTTAAACAATTCCCTTTTTAAGCTATTGCTTAATTCAATCGCTTCTTTAATTGTATTATACATCTTCCAGTTTCCGGAAATAATCGTTTTACGCATTTTTATTTTTCGGTTAAAGCTGCTACACCCGGTAAAACTTTCCCTTCCAGATATTCCAAGCTTGCACCGCCTCCGGTTGATATGTGTGTCATTCTACTTTCCAATTTAAATTTTGCAATCGCCGCTGCCGTATCCCCTCCGCCGATGATCGAGGTGCAATTTAACCCTGCGATAAAATCAGCGACTTCTTTTGTGCCCTTACTAAAAGCATCCATCTCAAATATTCCAAGCGGGCCATTCCAGACAATTGTCTTTGCGCCTTTTAGCTTTTCATTAAAAAGCTCTATTGTTTTTGGGCCGATATCCACCGCTATTTTACCGTCCGGAATATCTTCACCGACTATCTGGCTCTTGGCATTTGCGTCAATTACCTCAACCACAACATTATCAATAGGCAAAATGATTTCTTTATTTTGTTCTCTGGCCTGATTAAGAATAGATTTAGCCAAATCTAATTTATCTTTCTCAAGCTTTGAATTACCGATTGGTTTTCCTTGGGCTTTAAGAAAGGTATAGGCCATGCCTCCTCCGACAATAATAGCATCAGCCTTGGGAAGAAGATTCTCAATCATCCCGATTTTATCCGAGACCTTTGCCCCGCCTAAAATAACCATAAACGGCTTTGCCGGATTTGTAACTGCGCCCCCCAAATACCTAATCTCTTTCTCCAAAAGTAAACCAGCGGCTGACTTTAAAAAATGAGTTACCCCTTCGGTAGAAGCATGGGCGCGATGGGCAGTACCAAAGGCATCATTAACGAATATCTCCCCCAAAGAAGCAAGTTGCTTTGCGAAATCCGCATCATTTGCCTCTTCCTGAGCATGGAAACGTAGATTTTCTAAAAGAATTACCCGCTCTTTAGCAGCCTGAATCGACTGCTTTATATTTTCACCGATACAATCATTGAGGAATAAAACATCCTCCCCTAAAAGTTCTTTTAGTCGGATAGCAACAGGCTTTAAACTGTATTTTTCTACTACCTTCCCATCCGGCCTGCCTAAATGGCTCATCAACACAAGTTTTTTCGCGCCATTTTCAAGGATATATTTAGCCGTCGGAAGAGTTGCGCGGATACGCGTATCATCAGTTATCTTTAAGTCCTTATCCTGCGGCACATTAAAATCCGCACGCATTAAAACAACCTTCCCTCTAAAATCTATATCCTTTATTGTCAACTTCCCCATCTCAATACTCCTTATTCCTAAGATTAAAGGCCTTTGTTAATGATATATTCGCAGAGGTCAACTACGCGGTTTGAATAACCCCACTCGTTATCGTACCACGAGAGGACCTTCACAAAATCATCTTGGATAACTTTAGTGCTCTTGGCATCAACTATTGAACTTAACAAGCAGTGGTTAAAATCAACCGAAACTACAGGGTCTTCAGTATATCCTAAAATCCCTTTCATTTTACCTTCAGAGGCTGCCTTAAACGCAGCGTTCAGCTCCTCAACAGTTGCTTTCTTCGTTAAAGCCACCGTAAGATCTACCACCGAAACATTTGGCGTCGGAACACGGATAGCAAAGCCATCCAGTTTACCTTTTAGTTCCGGGATAACTAACGATATCGCCTTTGCTGCGCCCGTAGATGTCGGTATTATTGAAACTGCGGCAGCGCGCGCACGGCGTAAATCAGGATGCGCCATATCCTGCACCTTCTGATCATTTGTATATGAGTGAATCGTAGTCATCAATCCTTTTACGATACCCCAATTGTCATTCATAACCTTGGCAACTGGCGCCAAACAATTAGTAGTACACGAGGCGTTGGATAAAACATTATGATTCTTCGGATCGTATTTATCTTCATTAACCCCCATGACAATAGTTATATCCTCGCCTTCAGCTGGAGCAGAAATAATAACTTTCTTTGCCCCACCTTTAGTTATATGATTTTCCGCGCCCTTTACTTCTTTCCCCTTCTTATTTACCCCGTCTTTTTTTACGGTAAAAAGGCC
>CAZAPC010000041.1:0-4738 GCA_964486875.1 uncultured Planctomycetales bacterium | reverse complement strand
GCAACTAACCTGCCAATCCTTCCGAAACCGTTAATACCAATCTTTACTGCCATTCTGTTACCCTCCTTTTAAATATTTTGCAGCTTGCTCAGGTGTAATCGGATCAATATAAAAACCCGTCCCCCATTCAAAACCTGCAACCTGTGTTAGTTTAGGCATAAACTCAATATGCCAGTGATAATATTCTACGTCTGTATCCCCATTTATGGGTGCTACATGAAGTATATAATTATAAGAGAGGTTGGGGAATATCTTTTTTACCCTGCTAATAGTATCCCTTAATGTCTCGGCCAAAAGCTTTATTTCGTCGTCGGAAATAGAGCGAAGGTAAGAATTATGATTCTTAGGCATAATCCAGATCTCAAAAGGAAAACGCGAAACAAAAGGGCAAAATGACAGGAAATATTTATTCTCTAATACTACACGCTCCTTCTCTTGCGTCTCCTGCCTTATCATATCGCAGAAAACGCAACGTTCTTTATAATCAAAATAATTCTTTGCCCCGGCAATTTCTTCAGCTACATTTTTTGGAACCATAGGCAGCGCGATTAACTGGGTATGGCCATGCTCTAAAGAAGCGCCTGCGCCGGGCCCAAAGTTCCTGAAAAACATCAGGTATTTAAAACGCCTGTCCTTAGCCAAATCAGATGCGCGGTTTCTGCACATCCTGATATAATTTTCTACTTCATTCGGCAATAAATCCGGAATGTCTTTCGCATGATAAGGGCTTTCAATGATTATCTCATGCGCGCCTATCCCATTAGACATATCGTAAAGCCCTAAGGGCCTTCTGTCTAAGTCACCCTCTATTTGGAGCGCAGGGAATTTATTCGGAATAACCCTAACCTGCCAACCGGGAGAATTCGCAGATGTCCCAGGTTCTCTAAAACACTCTATTTCAGGAGGAGTCATGCCCTCGTTTCCGTAACAAAAGGGGCAAACTCCGCCCTTATAGATATTCTGCTCGTAATGAAAATCTTCCGGGGTAGCAGGATGATCCGTATCCACAATCACCCATCTGCCTATGATCGGGTCACGCCTTAACTCGCCCATATTATACCTCTACCTCTCTTAAGAATTTAGCGGTGTCTTCCGGAGTAATGGGGCAAATATAAAAACCCGTACCCCACTCAAACCCTGCGACCCGAGTCAAGCGCGGCATAATCTCAATATGCCAGTGATAATCGTTATCTATTGTCTTCCAGTAGCCTACTTTTCTACGGCGAAATGGAGCAGTATGAATAACATAATTATACGCCGGGTCATTCAATCCTTTCTTTAGTTTTGAAAGGACTATTTTCATCGTCTTACCAAGATTCTTTAAAGATTCGTTATCCTGGCAGGTAAAATCACAACAGTGCTTTTTAGGGAGTATCCAGGTTTCAAAAGGGAACCTCGGCGCAAAAGGGCTTATGGCGATAAAACCGTCTAAATCCAGGATTAAACGCTCCTTCTGCTCAATCTCCTGCCGGATAAGGTCGCAAAATACACACCTTTCATGGTACTCAAAATAGCTACGCGCTCCGGCGAGTTCCTCTTTTACCCTCTTTGGGTTTACGGGTGTTGCGATTAGCTGAGACCTAGTGTGCCTTATCGGCCCCCCGCCTGCAGCGCCTCCGTAATTCTTAAAAACTAACACGTATTTAAAACGCTGATCTTTTTCCAGGTCTGTGATTCTATCTGTATAGCATTTTAGGACCTTAAAAATCTGTTCTGCGCTTATATCAGCCATATTAGCAATATGCTGATTGGTCTCGATTATTATTTCATGGGCGCCAACACCGCTCATAATGTCGTAAAGCCCTCTCCCATGCCGGTCTAAATCGCCCTCCACCTTTAGAAAAGGAGCAATGCTTGGGACTACCCTTAAATCCCATCCGGGGCCGTTAGGGCTGGAATTACGCGTTCTTAAGGCGTAAATCTCCTTAGGAGTCTCTGATTCTGCACCCTCACAGAAAGGACAAGGCTTTTCAGGAATAGCGTCATGCTGCTTGCCGTTAAACTGATCAGGCCTGCGCGCCCTTTCAGTGGCAACTATAACCCATCTACCGATAATCGGATCTTTTCTTAATTCTGGCATAGAGAAAAATTATAACATAACCAACTAATTATGCAACCTTTTTTTAGGGGACGGTTCTCCTTCAAACTACCCCATTAATACCAATGAGTTACAACACCTTCATATCCGTATGTTTATTTGAATTTGGCCCATATTTTGCTGTTGTTGTAATATCTTATACTGCCTGAGGTTAGGAAGCGGAGAACCGTCCCCCTATTTTGTGGCCAGAGATGAACTCTTCGGCAGTCATCCTTCTTTTACCTTCTATCTGCAGCTCCTGAATTAATAAAGCTTTTTGCCCTGTAGCCACAATTATGCCCTCCCTGGAAATATTCATAATTTTCCCGGGGGGATTGCATGGATCTAAATTATCAATAACTCTAGCCTTAAAAATTTTTAAAAGCTTACCCTTATAATGCGTAAACGCGCTTGGCCAAGGCACAACACCACAAATAAGGTTCACAATTTCCTCAGCAGGCCTATCCCAATGAATTAAACCATCGCTTTTCTTAAGCTTAGGGGCAAAAGTAACCTTTTTTTCATCCTGACGAACAAATTTATAGTTTTCACTTTTTATTAAAGGGATTGCTTTTAGTAATAATCCGGCCCCTAAATCACGCAGCTTTAGCTCCAGCGATACCGCATCATCAGAACCTAAGATTTCAATTTTTTCCTGCAAGATTATCGGGCCAGAATCCATTTTTCTGGTTACCTGCATAATTGTTACACCAGTTAAATCCTCTCCCCGGATTATTGCCCAGTTTATCGGAGCAGCTCCGCGGTATTTAGGCAGAAGCGAAGCATGGATATTTAACGGGAAAACTTTTGGTATATCTAAGATCTCCTGAGAGAGAATCTGGCCATAAGCTACAATCACAAACAAATCAGCATGAAAACCTTTTAAGAACTCTACGGATTTAACAGCGTTAATATTTTCCGGCTGAAAGACCTTTAAGCTTGCGCTTAATGCGGTTGCCTTGACATCAGTAACCCCTAAGTGCAGATGCCTTCCCTTCTTTTTGTCAGGCTGGGTTACAACGCAAAGAATCTTATGCTTCTCTTTAATCAACGCTTGAAGCGCTGGGACTGCAAAATGTGAACTTCCAAAAAATATTATCTTCATCTTCCAGGGACACCCAACCTGCCAATCGGGAGGCTGTCCCCTCCGCTTTCTGTTTGGGGACACCCGTAGCTTTAGCAAGTTGGGTGTCCCTATAAAGGATCGAGGTCAACGGTAACTATTATACCTGAATACCTTAATTCCTTTAAATGAATTTTTAAGAACTTGCTTAAGGTTTTTATGCTTAAACTGCTTAGCAGTATATGCCAGTAGAAATTACCCCTTAACTTCTGCGGTTGGCCCGGGCTTAGCGATAAAACCTCAACACCCTTAGCCCCTGCTTTTAATTTCTCAAATAAGCCTTCGGCAGACTTTTTAGCTTTATCTATATCCTTACCGCGTACCTTAACTAAAGCCATATGCCTAAAAGGCGCGTATTTAAGCTGCTTTCTGAATTTTAATTCTTTAGTGTAGAAAATTCTCGGGTCTTCCTTTAATAACGACTCAAAACAATGGTGTTCTGGAAAACTTGTAGATATAATAATTCTTTTATCGGTTAGCGTAATTAAACCTGATAATAAATAAAACGCCTTTTCTGATGCCATATAATCAACACGGTTAATCGCATTATCAATACCTAAAACACAGATTAAATCAAAATTGCGCCCCTCCTCTTTGAGTATAATACTGGTAGAGACCAAAATATCCTCTCCAATTTTTGCCTGGGGGAATATACGGGCTAATTCGCTTTCAACTTTATCTGTTCCAATCCCTGAATATTTAATGTAACCGGCATTACAGTTAGGGCATATTTCCGGAGGAGCCATTTTAAAAGCGCAGTGATGGCAGCGCAGCATATCCTCGTCAAAGTGAAAAACAAGGCTTATGTTACAAGCAGGGCATTTTAAGGCCTTGCCGCAGTTATGGCAGGCAGCATAGGTTGCAAAACCTTTGCGGTTTATAAACACTAGGGCTTTGCCTTTAGTATTTAAAACCGCAAGTATCTCATCACTTATTGCCCTGGATAATATTGCTCTGCTTTTTCTCTCGGCATAAGGCACGCGCTTGGAATCGATTATTCTCACTTCGGGATATTTTTTTTGCCTTTTAATAACCTGAAAGGTGATCTTTTTTTCTTGAGCTAGGTAAAAACTATCTAAAACCGGGCTTACGCTCTCCAAAATAACATCTGCCCCTTCTATTTCAGAACGCATAAGCGCTACTGTCTTGGCATGGTAATGAGGAACCTGCTCCTGCTTGTATACTGAATCCTCTTCATGATCTAATATAATAATCCCTAAATTATTTACCGGAGCAAAAACAGCCGAACGGGTACCAAGGATAACACAATTTTCTTCAGATCGTACTTTCTGCCAAACCACAAACTCTTCTTTTTCCTTACGGTAAAGTGTGTGTATATTTTTTACCTGCGCTTCCTCAAATATACCTTTTGCCTTAAGGACCAGTTGGATGTCGCTAAAGAGTATTATTACAGATTTATTTTCTGCCTGCGCCTTCTTTATCTTTTCTGCATAAATCTCCCACCTCTTTTCCGGCTCCAAATCATGCAGTATAACAGGCGCTGCCGAAACCTCGCAGCAGGAAACACTCTGCGCATC
>CAZAPC010000040.1:0-9145 GCA_964486875.1 uncultured Planctomycetales bacterium | reverse complement strand
TTATATGGCTGCGCGCTCGCAGATCGTAGGTGAAATAATCAAGCCTAAGCTTAAAGAGGGAGTAACGGTTATCTGCGACAGGTTTCTAGATTCTACCCTTGCATATCAGGGGTATGGTTTGGGCATAGACAGAGGATTAATCAGGCGCTTAGGAGATTTTGCGACCTTCGGCATAAGGCCGGATTTAACCTTATTTTTAGATTTGCCGGTCAATAAAGGGCTTTTTCATCGCAACGGCTGTTGCGACCGGATTGAGAGAAGGCCGCTTGCTTATCATTTGCGCGTCAGGTCCGGTTATCTGCAGTTGGCCAGAGAAGACCCAGGGCGGATAAAAGTTGTAAAGGTCGAAGAAGATAAGAATTATACGCAGAAGAAGATCAGGGAACTTGTAGATAAGTATGCCATTTAAAGATATAAGAGGCCAAAAGGATGCCCTGCAGATAATTAAAGCAGGCATGGATTCCGGGAGGATGGGGGGAGGTTATTTGTTTTCAGGCCCTGATTCCGTAGGCAAAAAAATGGCATCGATAATACTCTCTCAGGCGCTTAACTGCGTTTTAAACAATAACGACGCTTGCGGAACTTGCCCTTCATGTAAGAAAATAGAGAACGGCCAGCATCCTGATGTGCACTTGATTTCCGCCGCCGACGGGCAATTAAGGATAGAGGATATCCGGCAGCTGCAAAAGGAGATCAATCTTAAGGCCTACGAGGGCAGATTCAAAGTCTTTATTATTGATAACGCGCACACGCTTACCCCCGAAGCTTCTAATTGCCTTTTAAAAGTTTTAGAGGAGCCTCCCAGCTTAAGTTTGATAATCCTGGTGACGGATAAACCCGGCCTGCTCTTTAAGACAATTATTTCAAGGTGTAAGATTATAAAATTCAGCGCGCAAAAGAGGGAAGAGCTTGCGGATGAACTTAAGGGATCCTATGGATTAGATAGTACCTCTGCGCGTTTTCTGGCGTATTATTCTGAGGGAAGGCTGGGGGAGGCGTTGAGGCTTAAGGGCACTGATATTATGAATACAAGAAACAGCGTTATTGATACATTGAGCAGGCCTTCGTCTTTTAGCAGCATCGGGCTTAAAGTTGAGGATAAGAGCTCTCTGCTTTTCGCTCTTAAAATATTAAGTGCGTGGTTTCGCGATCTCTATCTTCTCAAAGCCGGAGTGCCTGATTCCGAGGCAATTAATTTTGACCGTAGAAGCGATTTATTAAAAGATTTAAGCCGCTTCTCGAGCGTAGATTTAGAAAGGATATTGACTGCAATATCCACCACCGTTTTTTATTCACAAAGCAATATAAATACTCGCTTATTATTGCTTAATTTGAGAGCGCAAATATGGGAGAAATAGTTTTTGTCCGTTTAAGGGATTTAGGCCCGGTATATCCGTATCACAGGGGAGAGTTATTGCTTAATCCCGGGGATTATGTAATTGTTGAGCATGACCGCGGCCAGGATTACGGGCAGGTGCTTTCATCTACCGGGGTATGTGCGGAGAAAAAAGAAAAAGAGCCGCTGAAGAAGGTATTGCGCCTCACCAGGGATGCCGATATTAAACAGATCGAAGATAACAGGAATAGAGCAAGGGATGCGTTTAACTCCTGCGCCAGAAAAATAGGGGAACACAAGCTGGACATGAAGCTGGTAAAGGCGGAGTATTCCTTTGACCGCTCTAAGATAATCTTTTATTTTACTTCCGCGGGAAGGGTTGATTTTAGGAATTTGGTTAAGGACTTAGCCAAAATATTTAAGGCAAGGATAGAGTTAAAGCAGATAGGCGTACGCGATGAGGCCAGGCTTTTCGGTGGTTTTGGCCCATGCGGCAGGGAGCTTTGTTGCGCCAAATTTTTAAAAGATTTTGAGCCTGTGACAATAAAGATGGCTAAAGAAGAAGGCTTGCCTTTGAATCCCCCTAAGATCTCCGGTATATGCGGAAGATTGATGTGCTGCCTTTCTTTTGAATATGAGAGTTATAAATTGCTCTCTAAAGGCCTTCCCCGCGAAGGGGAGCACGTGCATACGCCTAAGGGCAAGGGAAAGGTTATCAGCGTAAATGTATTTAAGCGCTTAGCTTCAGTCCAGACGGAAGACGGGACGATAATAGAGTTAAGCTTTAAGGGAGATCATGGCAAATAAGTTTTATATCACTACTCCCCTGTATTATGTTAATGCCTCGCCCCATATAGGCCACTCTTATACCACTATTGCCGCGGATACATTAAGCCGCTATATGCGTAAGGCGATAAACGGTAAGAATGTCTGGTTTTTAACCGGTACTGATGAGCATGGCCAAAAGATTCAAAGAGCAGCTGACGCCGTTAAATTAACTCCTCAGGCTTTCGCGGACAAAACAGCAAAAAGCTTTGCGGATCTTTGGAAGGCTTTGGATATTTCTTATGATGATTTTATCCGCACTACCGAAGCGCGGCATATTAAAACCGTACAAAGAGTTTTGAATATTCTTAATGCTAAAGGAGATATCTACGAAGGTAAATACGAGGGTTTGTATTGCACGCCTTGCGAAACATTCTGGCTTGAATCGCAAGCCCTGGAAGGATCGTGCCCTGACTGCAGGCGCCCCGTTGAAAGGATTACCGAGATAAATTATTTTTTTAAATTATCCAAGTATCAGGCTTGGCTTATTGATTACCTGAAGAAAAATTCAGATTTTATTAAGCCTCCTAGCCGTTATGAAGAGACATTAAGCTTTCTGGAAAGAAATAAGTTGAATGACTTATGTATCTCCCGGCCTAAGGAACGGCTTAGCTGGGGTATACCTTTGCCGTTTGCCCCCGGTCATGTGACATATGTCTGGTTTGACGCGCTTATTAATTATATAAGTGCTGTAGGCGAATTTGATGAGAACGATAATTATCAATCCAGATGGTGGCCGGCAGACTTGCATTTAATGGCTAAGGATATTTTAAGGCAGCATACCGTATATTGGCCCATTATGTTACACGCTTTAGGGATTGAGCTTCCTAAAGCGGTATTTGCCCATGGTTGGTGGCTGATTAACGATGATAAGATGTCTAAATCCCGCGGGAATGTGGTTAACCCTTTAAAAATGGTCGAAAAATACGGATTAGATGCCTATAGATATTTTCTCTTACGCGATGTGCCTTTTGGCCTAGACGGCAGTTTTTCTGAGGAGTCTATTATCAAGCGCTATAATAGTGATTTAGCCAACGATCTAGGAAATTTAGTCTATAGAACCTTGACAATGGTTGAGAAATATTTTAAAGGCAATATCCCGGAGGTAAATTTCAATGATATCAGAGGCCCCGGCCAGGCTAATGATTTGTTGGGTAAAATAAGCAGCCTTAAGTTTTCTACTTATGCGGCTTTAGACAAGCAGGATTTCAGCCGCGCCTTAGAAGGCATCTGGGAGTTAATAGGTACGGCTAATAAATATATCGAAGATACCAAGCCATGGAATTTAGCGAAAGAAAATAGGGAGGAAGATTTAAAGGTATTTATCCGGATCTTAGTTAATGTTATCAGAGAAGTTGCGGATGAACTGGAGATATTCATGCCGCGCACAGCCGGATTAATTAAAGAACAAGCCGGATCTGATTCTATAAAGAAAGGCGCCCCATTATTTCCCCGCATTGAGACTAAAGAAAAATGATATTATGTTAGTCGATACCCATTGCCATTTAGACTTTCCTGAATTCGATTTAGACCGGGATGAAGTAATTAAGAGGGCTGAGGATAATAGCGTGGGCCTTATTATCAATATCGGCTCAAGCGTAGAGGGTTCAAAAAGGTCTGTGGAGTTATCAAAAAAATACGCCAATGTTTTTTCGGTAGTAGGTATTCATCCGCATGAAGCAGGTTCTTTTACGGAAGAAGACAGGAATTCGATAATCGAATTCGCCAAAGAAGATAAGGTTGTGGCTATAGGAGAAATAGGTTTAGATTATTTTAAGAATTTCTCAAAATCAGAGGACCAGAGGTTTCTATTTGTCTCTTTATTGGAACTCGCCAAGAACTTAAATAAGCCTTTGGTCATACATACCCGGGAGGCCCAGGCAGAGACGCTTAAGATACTAAAAGAAGCAATGCCTATAAGTGCGGTGGTGCATTGTTTCTCAGGAGATAAATCTTTTTTAAACCAATGCTTAGACCTCGGATTTTTCATTTCTTTTACATGTAATATCACTTATAAGAAGGCGGACAATTTAAGAGAGGTTGCCAAGCTGGCCCCCTTAGAGAAATTAATGCTGGAAACGGACGCACCGTATTTATCTCCCGAAGGCTTCCGGGGTAAAAGAAATGAGCCGATGCAAATAAGGCTTTTAGCTGAATCTCTCGCCGCGCTTAAAGGCATAAGTTTTGATGAATTGGCAAGCCAGACTACGAAGAATGCCGTAGATTTTTTTAAACTTTAATAAAACGAATATGGGTTTTAAAACTATTCAATGGATAAACAATAAGGTTAAGCTGATTGACCAGGCTAAGCTGCCCTCGGCCTCAAAGTACCTGTCCCTGGATAATATGGCGGATTTATGCAAAGCTATAAGGGAGTTGCGCGTGCGCGGAGCGCCTGCATTAGGCGCTGCCGGGGCTTTAGGGGTTTATCTTGGCATCAAGGGTTTTAAAGGGAAAGGTTTAGAACAATTCAACCGCAAGTTAAAAAGCGCTGCCCGCTATGTTGCTTCTTCTCGCCCTACCGCAAGGAATCTTTTCTGGGGGATAGAAAGGGCTTTTGACGCCGCTATTAAAGCGAAGGGGTCCGGAGTCGATAACATAAAGAAGGCAATACTAAAAGAGGCTCTTAATATAATAGATAATGATCGGATATCTTGTAAGAATATAGGTAGATTCGGATCAATGCTAATCAGAAACAACAGTAGCGTGCTTACTATTTGTAATGCTGGCATGCTGGCAACTTGCGGTAATGGGACCGCTTTAGGGGTATTGTACCGCGCGAAAGAGGAAGGGAAGACGATCAAGGTTTATGCTTCTGAGACCCGCCCGCTTTTTCAGGGCAGCAGGCTTACTGCATGGGAGTTAAGCAAGCGAGGAATAGATACGACTATTATTTGCGATAACACTGCTGCCATGCTTTTAAAAGAGGGGAGAATAAATTGTGTGATTACCGGAGCTGACAGGATTGCTTTAAACGGAGACGCCGCTAATAAGATAGGTACGTATAATCTGGCAATATTAAGCAAGTATCACGGAGTCCCTTTTTATGTTGCCGCCCCGGCATCAACGTTTGATTTATCGCTAAAGAGCGGCGATGATATCGTGATCGAAGAGCGTAATCGCAGGGAAGTCACCTCTTTATTATTCAAGAAAGAAATTGCGCCTGCCGGCGTTAAAGTAATTAATCCTGCTTTTGATATTACCGAGAATACTTTAATTACTGCAATTATTACTGATTCCGGGATTATCAGGCCCCCTTATAAAAATAATATCAGGAAGGCTTTATGTTGATTAAAGAGTTGGGAGAATTTAAATTAATTGAAAGATTCAGGAGGCGTATTAAGCTTGATACGTCAGTTTTTCTTGGATCTAAAGATGACTGTGCCGTGCTTAAATTTGATAAGCAAAGATACCAGCTTTTTACCTGCGATATGATCATAGAGGGGGTTGATTTTACTTCTCGGGATAAGCCATACCTTATCGGCAGGAAGGCTATAGCTATATCTGTAAGCGATATATCCGCCTGCCTGGGCATACCTACGCATTGTCTTGTCTCTATGGGAACCCCTAAGCATACGCCGTTAAGATTTATCGACTCTCTTTTTAAGGGGATGCAGGATATTTGCAGGGAGTATAAGGTTAATATTGTAGGCGGAGATTTAAGCGCAAGTAGCAGGATAGTTATTGACGTAAGCATGCTTGGGCTGGTAGAAAAGAAAAAGCTTGCCTTAAGAAGCGGCGCTATGCCGGGCGATTTTATTTTTGTAACCGGGGATTTGGGGGGTTCTATCAGGGGGAAACACCTTAAATTTACCCCGAGGCTAAATGAGGCGCGGTTTTTATCAAGGAATTTTAAGGTAAATTCTATGATCGATATATCGGATGGGCTCGTTTCGGATTTAAGCCATATATTAGAGCAAAGCAAAGCCGGGGCTTTTATTTACGAGGGTTTAATTCCTATTAGTAAGCAGGCGCGGGGTTTATCCGATGCCTTAACCAGCGGAGAAGATTTTGAACTTCTTTTTACACTTAGCCCGAAAGAGGCGAGAAGGCTTGTCAAAAGAAAGAAAACAAACTTTAGTCTGATCGGAGAAGTAGTGGAAAGAAAATATAATTTTAAATTAGTCTATAATTCGGGTAAAATAAAGGATATAAAGTTAAAAGGTTTTTCCCATTTTTAAGATGCAGATAATCTCTCGTTCTTATCGTGAAACAATTAAAATAGGCAAGGCCATTGCCGCGCATCTTAAGCCGCAGGATATCATAGCCTTAAGCGGAGAATTAGGCTCAGGAAAGACAATCCTGGCAAAGGGGATAGCTTCAGGGCTTAAGATCCCCTCTTTTGAGGTAACCAGCTCTTCGTTCGTGATAATAAGGCAGCATCTTAAAGGAAAAATTCCTTTTTATCACTTTGATCTTTACCGCCTGAAAGACCTGCAGGATATACCGGGATTAGGGTATGAGGAGTATTTTTACGGCGAAGGCGTAAGCGTTATCGAGTGGCCCGAGAAATTAGGATGTTTTCTGCCAAAAGAATGCCTTAGGGTTAAATTAACGTATCTGGCGGAGTCCAGAAGAAGGCTTAAATTCACGGCGAAGGGAAAGCGCTATAAAGAATTGTTAAAGGATATCGATGAGAATATTAGCTATTGATACTACTACTCCTTTTTTTACCTTGGCTATTTATGATAACGGAAAGGTGTGCGAATACAACTTGAAGGCAGGGCGCAGGCTTTCGGAATTACTTGCTCCGTTGGTTAAAAAATCACTTAACGCCCTGGGTTTAAACCCCGGCGATATGGATTATTTTGCCGTGGGTTGCGGGCCAGGGTCATTTACCGGGATTCGCTTGGGGTTAAGTTTTATGAAGGGTTTTGGTTTGGCGTCGGGCAAGCCGTTGATAGGCGAATCGACCCTGGATATACTGGCAATGAATTGCCCGCTAACCGACAAAAAGATAATTCCTGCTATTGATGCCAGGCGCGGGCTTGTTTATTCATGCGAGTATAAATATAAGAACGGAAAGCTAAAGAGGCTCACCCCGTATCTTCTCTTAAGCAAGGAGGAGTTTATTAGGAGGATTAGCCCTTCCAGCGTTATATTTGCGGATGCCCTTAATATATACAGGGAAGATATCGTAAAGAAGACAGGCAGGGTATCGTTTTTAGATAAGGACGCCTGGTATCCTAAGGCGCACAATATGATTGCTATTGCCCTTGAGAAGATCAGGAAGTCCGGGGGCAGGGGTAATTTTAAGGCAGAGCCGGTTTATCTTTATCCAAAGGAGTGTCAGATCAGGAGATGAAAAATATCCATACTGGTTACAGGCCTACCTGGGCAGAAGTAGATTTGGGTAATCTCGAGTATAATTTTCTCCAGATAAGAAAAAGGTCAGGCTCCGGTGTAAAGATTATGGTGACGATTAAGGCGGATGCTTACGGCCATGGCTTAATCCCGGTAGCTAAAAGGCTTGAGCGTTGCGGTATAGATTTTTTTGGCGTAGCATCTATAGATGAAGGGATAGCTTTAAGGAAGGCAGGCATAAAAACGCGCATATTAGTCTTAGGGTTAATCCTAAAGAAAGATATACTGCCTCTTTTTAAATACGGCCTTTCTACAACTGTCTGCGATGAAGAATTACCCCGGGCAATAGATAAGAAGGCTAAGGCTTTGAAGAAACGTATTGGCGTGCATGTAAAAGTGGACACAGGCATGGGGAGGATCGGGGTATATCATTATAATGCCCATAGCCTTGTAGCCAGGATAAGCAAATTTAAACACATAGATATCGAAGGGCTATTTACGCATTTTGCTTTTGCAGATTTAAACAAAGAATTTACATTTCACCAGATTGACTTATTCGAGCGGCTTATTGACAGATTGAGCAAGGAGGGGATTAAAATTCCATTAATCCACGCGGCTAACAGTATGGGCCTTATCGATTACAAAAACAGCTATTTTAATATGGTAAGGCCCGGGCTTATCGCTTATGGATTGTATCCTAAGAAGGGACTTAAGATAAGGTTAAAACCGGTTTTAAACCTTAAGACAAGGGTAGTCTTTATAAAAAGTGTCCCCCGCGGTGCCGGAATAAGTTATGGCCATTATTATATCACCGGAAGAGCCACTAAGATTGCCACTCTGCCTATTGGCTATGGTGATGGATACCCGCGCAACCTTTCTAATAAATCAGAGGTTTTAATCAAGGGGAGGCGTTTTAAGGTAGTCGGCAGGATCTGCATGGATCAGACCATGGTAGATGTGGGAAATTATAGGGTTAAAGTAGGGGATGAAGCTGTTTTAATCGGCGCTCAGGGCAAAGAAAAGATTACCGCCGAGGAGCTGGCACTAAAGTCAGGGACTATTCCCTATGAGATTGTATGCCGGTTAGGCAGCCGTATACCCAGGATACATAAAGTTTAAGGCAGGTGATCGATAATTATAAGGCTGAAGGCAAGCGCGCAAATATGGCTTAATGAAGCTGCCAAAAATGGAGGGAGCGCCCCTCCGCGACCTATGGCAATAAATACCGCATCAACTATATAGTATAAAAATCCTACCATAATCGATATCCCGATAGAAGATAAGCCGGTTGCCCTTTTGTGCATCATTAGAGAAAAAGGTATTCCCAGTAGTATTATAATCAGGCTGGTAAAAGGAGATGTAAATTTCTGGTAAAGGTCTATCTTTAAATTTCTTATTACATTGGTTGCGCCGCTTTTGGATAGTTTCCAGATATAGGTGTCCAGTTGGCCTATAGTCATTGATTCAGGCCTTTGCCTCTGGGCAAGGAAGTCTTTCGGCCCTTCAGGTATAGTCATTATTTCTTCTTCCATGTAATAAGGCTCATCTATGATTTGCCCATTAGCGTCAAAATTGTAGGTAATGGAATTATAAAATTTCCAGAGCCTGTCCTCATAAATTCCTTTTCTAGCTACGATCTTCTTGGTTAAATTCTGGCTTTCATCATGCTCCAGTATAGTT
>CAZAPC010000039.1:0-9337 GCA_964486875.1 uncultured Planctomycetales bacterium | reverse complement strand
CTTTAGCCTCATTCGGCCTGCTTTATGCAGGAGACCTGGATCCTAAGTATCATTCTAAAGAAGAGGTTAGCTTTAAAATTCCCCTTGGGCGAAGTTTTAATTATACTAACATTTTAGTAAAAAGGGTTGTTGACGGGGATACGCTTGTTTTAGAGAGCGGAGAGAGGGTGCGGTTAATCGGCATTGATACGCCTGAGATGCATGACTCCGATAAATTGTCCCGTGATTCCAAACGCAGCCAGCAGAGCACTTCAGAGATTAAGGAAATGGGGAGAAAATCTTATGAATTTACAAGAAAGCTGGTTGAGGGAAAAACGGTGAGCCTGGAGTTCGATGTTGAAAGATACGATAGATATAAAAGGTTGCTCGCTTATGTATATTTAAAAGACGGTACATTTATAAATGCGGAAATAGTTAAGGAAGGGTATGCTTCGCTTATGACATACCCTCCGAATGTAAAATACTCGGATTTGTTTCTAAAATTATACCGCCAGGCGCGCGAGAATAAACGCGGGCTTTGGAAAGACTAGGGAGGTAATCATGTTAAGATATTTGACGGCTGGTGAATCGCATGGCAAGGCAATCGTCGCCATATTGGAGGGTATGCCGGCGGGGTTAAAAATAGATTTAGCTAAGGTTAATTATGAATTAAAGCGTAGGCAGCAGGGTTTCGGCCGGGGTAAGCGTATGCAGATTGAGCGAGACCGCGCTGAAATACTCTCCGGGTTAAAAAATAATATAACCTTAGGAAGCCCGCTTACGCTGTTGGTGAAGAATAAGGATTTTAGCATTGAGAAGCTGCATAAGGTGCTTTGCCCTAGGCCAGGACATGCAGATCTAACAGGCCTATTAAAATATGGTTTTACCGATATACGTGAGGTTTTAGAGCGTGCCTCAGCCAGGGGTACGGTTGCCACCGTAGGCATAGGCGCCTTATGTAAAATATTTCTAAATGAATTCAGGATAACTGTGTCCAGTAAAGTTTTATCAGTTGCTGGAGATGATTCTGCTTTAGGAATGAAAGTTGCTATTGGCGAAGCTATAAAAGCAAAGGATACTGTGGGCGGTATATTTGAAGCCAGGGCTACCGGTTTGCCTGTGGGATTAGGGAGCTATGTTCAACCTGATAAAAGGCTTGATGGCAGGTTAGCTCAGGCAGTAATGTCTATACCCGGGATAAAGGCAGTAGAGATAGGCCTTGGTTTTGGTTATGCTGTCAGTTTCGGGTCAGAAGTGCATGATGCCATATATAGAGGTAAGAAAAGAAACTTTCTGCGTAAGACCAATAATTCAGGAGGAATCGAAGGCGGCATCTCTAACGGAGAGGATATAGTCTTACGCGCGTGCATGAAACCGATATGCACTTTGATGAAGCCTTTAGATTCAATAAATATCAAAACCAAAAAAGCGTCAAAGGCAGCGGTAGAAAGAACAGATACTTGTGTAGTAGGTGCTGCCGGAGTTGTGGCTGAAAGCGCCTGTGCTTATGTTCTGGCAGATTTGATGCTTGATAAATTCGGCTCAGATTCTTTAAGTGACATAAAGAAAAATTACAAGAATTATTTAAAAAGAGTCAGTTAGATTTATATCCCTCTTTCGTCTATTAAATGTAGAAGGGGGTGATAGTAATGCCAGATAATTTAGATTTAAAGGTAGTAAGGCTGCATAGGCTGGAAGGGGATTCAAAGACCAAGGCATTCTTGGATATAGCCATCGGAGATTTTGTTGTAAAGGGCCTTAAGGTTATCCAGGGCCAAAAGGGCTTGTTCTTAAGCATGCCGCAGGATAAGGCGAAAGACGGTAAGTGGTATAACGGCTTTTACCCTGTTACAAAAGAGGCGCGCCAGGCATTAACCGATGTAGTTTTGGCAGCTTACGAGGAGTAAAAATAGGGACGGTTCTTAAGTTAGCTATAAACTTGTCCTCGGGATGGGGACAGTTTACCTTTGAATTAAGAACCGTCCCTGAATTAAAATAAGAGGGTAATTGTATAATGGGCAATATTTATCTCGTTGGGTTTATGGGCACTGGTAAGACTGTGGTTGGAAGAGAGCTGTCTAGAAAAAATAAATTGAGGTTTGTTGATCTGGATGAATTAATTGAGCTTAAAGAAGGGAGAAATATTCCGGATATCTTTAGCAAGAAAGGCGAGTCTTATTTCAGGCGCCTTGAAAAAAGAGTCCTGAAGGAAGTCTCCCGGGAAAATAAGTTTGTAGTCTCTTGCGGCGGAGGAATTGTTATTGATGAGGAGAATATAAGAACGATGCGGGAAACAGGGCTCATTGTCTGCCTTAAGGCAACACCGTCTGTGATTTTAAGAAGGACCAGAGGCGTAGGTTGCAGGCCGCTTCTTGATGTGAATAATCCGAAGGAAAGAATAGAGCTTTTGCTTAAGCTGCGGGCACCTTATTATGCAAAAGCGCATAAAACAATAAATACATCAAGGCTTTCTATCCCTCAGGTTGTAAAAGAGGTTGGAAAATTAATTAAGAAATGAACAGGTTTGAGTCTTTAGTTGCGTTAAATATAGCTGGTGATATCGGCGGAGTCAGATTGAAGCGGTTGATTGACTTTTTTGGTTTACCTGAAAACGCCATGGCTGCCTCCAGGAAAGAGCTAGCTATTATCCCGGGGATAGGTGAAAGTATCGCCGATAAGATCATTTCCGTGAACAAAGAGGATATAAACAGGGAATTGGTTTTAGCCGATAAGCTGGGCTTAAAAATAATTACTATAGAAGATAAAGAGTATCCTGATAATCTTAAAAATATTCCGGGCGCTCCGGTTGTGCTTTATATAAAAGGAAAATTAATCCCAGAAGATAAGTTTGCTGTCGGCATTGTCGGTTCGCGAAGGGCTTCTTTTTACGGGTTAATCCAAGCGCAGGAGTTTGCCTTTGGTTTGGCTAATCAGGGCTTTACTATTGTTTCCGGCATGGCCCGCGGGATAGATACTTATAGCCATCGCGGAGCCCTAAAAGCAAAGAAGCGTACTATCGCGGTCTTAGGAAGCGGGTTTAATTATTTATATCCTCAGGAGAATAAAAACCTTGCCGAGGAGATTTCTCAAAGCGGCGCCGTAATATCGGAGTTTTCTTTAAATACCAGGCCTTTGCCGCATAATTTTCCTCGTCGCAACCGCTTGATAAGCGGGATGAGCCTGGGGATATTGGTGGTAGAGGCCGCTAAAAACAGCGGAGCGCTTATTACTGCTGATTTTGCCCTTGAGCAGAATAGAGAGGTTTTCTCGATACCGGGTAAAATAGATTCTGTAAATTCTTTCGGTACGAACGAGTTAATAAAACAGGGGGCTAAGTTAGTTACCGAGCTTAATGATATAACGGAAGAATTCGATATTCCCTCTTTGCCTGCAACTACGCAAAAAGAGGAAGAAAAGAGTTGTTTGAATAATAAAGAAGAAGAAAATCTGTATAGTTTAATATCTAACCAAGCCGTTCAAATGGATGCTCTTGTGGGCCTCTCCGGGTTAGATATCCCGCATATTTCAGGTGCGCTTTTTAATCTTGCTACCCGTAAGTTAATAAAAGAGCTTCCGGGTAAATATTATGTGAGGTATTCTTGATGAAGAAGAGCTTGGTAATAGTGGAATCTCCGACTAAGGCAAAAACCATTAGCAAGATATTAGGAGACAATTTTAGCATAGTTTCTTCCATGGGGCACATTATTGACTTGCCTCAGAAGAAATTAGGGGTTGATATAGAAAATAGTTTTGAGGCGGAATATGTCACTATCCCGGGAAGGCAGAAGGCTTTATCCGCGATTAAAAAAGAAGCAAAAGGTAAAGAAACTATTTATGTTGCCACAGACCCTGACCGCGAAGGCGAGGCTATCGGGTGGCAGTTAAGAAAAAGGGTCTTTAAGAAAAGCGATAATGTGCTCAGGGTGACTTTCCATGAAATTACTCTGGCTGCGGTAAAAGAAGCTTTTAAGCACGCACGCGATTTCGATAATAATATGGTTGAGGCGCAAATAGGACGCAGGGTCTTAGACAGAATCGTGGGGTATTTTCTAAGCCCTTTACTCTGGAAGAAGATCGCCCGGGGTTTAAGCGCGGGAAGGGTGCAGTCAGTAGCCTTGAGGTTAATTATTGAAAGAGAAAGGAAGATACAGGAATTTATTGCGAAAGAGTATTGGGAGGTGGAAGCTGAGCTTCAAAAGGAAGGCTTAAAATTTCTGGGGAAGCTTGAGAAAATTGATGGTCAAAAAGCCGAGTTAAATAATAAAACAGAAGCAGAGGTTACGTGTCGCGATCTGGAAAATAGCGAGTTTAAGGTTTCTGATATTAAACAATCAGATAAAAAACGTTACCCGCAGCCTCCGTTTATAACCAGCACTATGCAGCAGGAGGCTTTTAATAAGCTAAGATTCAATGCTAATAAAACCATGTCTGTAGCGCAACAACTTTACGAAGGTATTGATATAGGCCAGGATAATCCGGTAGGCTTAATTACTTATATGCGTACGGATTCTCCTCGTGTCGCTCCCGAAGCGATCTCTGAGGTTCGCGAATATATTACCCGGAACTTCGGTAAAGATCACCTTCCTGAAAAACCGAATTACTATAAAGTTAAGAAACTTGCCCAGGAGGCACACGAGGCGGTTAGGCCGACTTTTGTATCGCGTCATCCTGATAGCCTAACGAAATTTTTAACTTCTGACCAGCTTAAATTATACGCGCTTATTTATAACCGTTTTGTCGCCAGCCAGATGAAGCCGGCCATTTATGCGGTTATTACCGTAATTATGGAAGCAGGTAAATATCAATTTAATTCTTCAGGAAGCACGCTTTCATTTGCAGGTTTTACGGCTGCTTATAGCGGGAATGCCGAAGAGGAGGAAGATGGCCAGGAGAAAGAAAAAAGGAATATAATTCCTTCTTTATCCAAAGGGGATCTTTTGAAGCCTCTAAAACTTATTCCTTCGCAGCATTTTACCAAGCCTCCGGGAAGATATTCGGATAGCTCTTTAATCAAGGCCCTGGAAGAAGACGGAATCGGTAGGCCTTCCACCTATGCTCCAATAATTTATACACTGATAATGCGCGATTACGTACGAAGAATAAAAGGCTACCTTAATCCTACTGAATTAGGTTTTAAAGTTTGCGATCTTTTAGTGGAGTATTTCCCGAAAATTGTAGATGTAGGTTTTACTGCGCTTATGGAAGAAGAATTGGATGAGGTCGAGGAAGGAAGGCTCGATAAACTTAAAGTCTTAAAAGATTTTTATGAACCTTTCAAAGTAAGCCTTGATTTTGCGCAGGCTAATGTAAAAAAAGAGGTTATTACGACTGATGAGATTTGTGATAAATGCGGGAAACCTTTGGTTGTTAAATGGGGCCGGCGCGGAAAATTCTTGAGCTGTTCGGATTTTCCAACATGCAAGAATTCAAAGTCCATAACCTCTGGGGTTAAGTGCCCGGAGGAAGGTTGCGGCGGAGAGTTGATTGAGCGCCGGTCAAAGCGCGGATTTTTCTACGGTTGTTCCAATTTTCCAAAGTGCAGATTTACGTCACGCACATTACCGGAGGCTAAGTAGGCTATTAGGTTCGGTTAGAATATGAATAGATATATCGAAAAATTTATTCGCTATTTGGAGATCGAAAAGAATTACTCACCGCATACGATATTGAATTACAGAATGGACCTGGAAGACTTTAAGAAATTCTGCCAAGAGACCGAGTTGGAGAAGATTGATTACCTTTATTTAAGAAAGTACCTCGCAGTTTTAAAAGAAAAAAGCTTAGGCAACAGAAGTATCGGACGCAAACTTTCTGCCTTACGCAGTTTTTTTAGGTTTCTAACCCGTGAGAGTTATCTTAAGTCTAACCCTATCCTCATGCTTTCAAGCCCGAAATTAGAGAAACACCTGCCTTCTTTTATGACTGAAGAGGAAGTTGCTAAAGTCATAGAAGCGGCTTTCCCAAAAGACGATAAAGACGAACGTATTTTACGCGACCGGGCGATTTTAGAAACTTTTTATTCAAGCGGTCTACGCATATCTGAATTGGTGGCTATGGATTTGGGTACTGTAGATTTTATAAGCGGTATAATTAAGGTTATGGGTAAGGGAAAAAAGGAGAGGGTTGTTCCGGTAGGAGATATGGCGATGAAGGCAATAAGAAGGTATCTCGATGCGAGGAAGAAGAAGAACGAAGCAATTTTTTTAAATAAAAACGGCAGGCGCATTACAACACGCGGAGTCCGTGATATTGTAGAAAAGTATTTAAAAAGCGCTGGGATTGCCCGCGGCGTTTCTCCTCACACCTTAAGGCACTCTTTTGCTACGCACCTGTTAAACCGGGGCGCAGATTTACGCACGGTTCAGGAATTGTTGGGGCACGCCAATTTATCAACTACTCAGATTTACACGCATTTGACCACAGAAAAGTTAAAGAGTGTTTATGATAAAGCGCATCCGCACGCCTAAAAAGCAGCATACGGCGCACAGTATTTATTAGGAGAAGATAGCCATGTTTCTAATTTATGACCTGGTGTTTATTTTGTTTATGCTGGTCAGCCTCCCGGTTTATTTATTCAAGAGAAAATTTCATCGCGGTTTCTTAAGGAGATTTGGGGTTATCCCTAAAGAGGTAAGATTTAACAGTCCGATATGGGTCCACGCCGTTAGCGTAGGAGAAGCGATATCAGTACGCGGGTTGATTGAAGAGCTCCGGAAGATTTATCCTTCAAAGAATTTTGTAATTTCTACGGTCACTCCTACCGGGAATAAAATCGCCCGCTCTATTGCCGGGGAGAGTGACTTTGTTACGTACCTTCCTTTCGACATAAGTTTTATCACTAGCCGCGTCATCAAAAAGATTAAACCCTCTATTTTTATTATTGCCGAGACAGAACTCTGGCCCAATCTTATAGAGTCTCTTAACAGGCACAAAATTTCTATCGCGGTGCTTAACGCCAGGATCTCCGATGCCTCTTTTAAAGGTTATTCAGCAATAAAATACCTGATCAAGCCGACTTTAAATAAAATTAATATCTTTTGCGCCCAGTCTAAGGGCGATAGTTTTAAACTAACCGCTTTAGGAGTTATGCCCGATAGAGTGGAAGTTACGGGAAATATGAAGTTTGATCAAAATATTAAATTGCCGCAGGACGCAAAGGGCTATAGGGGTTTGCTTGGTTTAAAAGAAGGAGAGGCCTTGCTGGTTGCGGGATCAACCCATCCGGCTGAAGAAGAAACATTGCTAGGGGCTTACCATGAGTTATTAATTTCATTTCCGCATCTGCGTCTTTTGCTTGCCCCCAGGCATCCTGAAAGGTCAGACGAAGTTAACAATCTGGTTAATCATTCAGGGTTTGCGCCGCAGAAAGTAAGCGAGCTTAATTTTAAAAGGCCCTGCAGCAATGCGGTTTTTATTCTGGATACAGTAGGCAATTTAACTAAATTTTATTCTGCGGCAGATATTGTTTTTGTAGGGGGGAGTCTGGTAAGAAAAGGAGGCCATAACATATTAGAGCCGGCTTTTTTAAATAAGCCGGTGGTCTTCGGCCCGCATATGTTTAATTTCCGCGATATTGCGCATGAATTTTTAAGTAACCACGCGGCATTGCAGGTTTTCAGCCGGGAAGGCTTAATCTCCGCCATAAAAGAATTACTTTGTAATGCCTTTAAGACAAATAGCTTGGTTAAAAACGCTCAGGTTGTGATTTTAAACAACCGCGGGGCCACTAATAAAAACGTCGCTTTAATCAGGAAACTTATTGTTTAGGTTTCTTAATTATGGTAGTATCTTTTAAATTATGGAGATAAGGGCAAGACAGAAGAATGGTGTAGTAATCCTGGAATTATCCGGTAAGATTGACGTTGATTCCGCAAACCTGGTTGAGGCTATAGGTCAGTGCCTGCGTGACGGTTATTGTGATATTATCTGTAATCTTGAGGAGGTTGATTTTATCGACTATATGGGTGTATCGGTTATCGTTATTGCCTATAAAGAAGTAACTAATTCCCGTGGCAGGCTTAAGTTTGTCAGCGTTCCGGCGCATATTAGAAACATCTTTGCTATCGCGGGCTTAGACAGGGTTGTGCAGATATATCCGGACGAAGATATTGCCCTGGAGAGTTTTAAGGAAGACAGGATTATCGAGGATATAAAGAAGATGCAGCTTCGCCGTAGATTCAAAAGGCTGCCTATTGATATAAAAATTGAGCTAAAGGCAAAACACCAGAAAAGCCCGGAGTGCCTGCGTTTAGATCTTATCAATTTAAGCGCCGTAGGTGCTTTTATATTCGGGTGCGACCAATTTAAGTTAGGTGATGAAGTTGTTTTAAAGATGAAATTACCCCCTAAGCAGGAGGAGATAGAGCTGGGTGCCAAAGTAGTCTGGATACCCGATAAGCAGGTGCAGCCTCACTCTTATCCCGGGATGGGGCTGGAGTTTACTAATATCCCGGGCCCAACTCAGCAAAGATTAGTAGAATTTATTGAGAGAAACCTTTCTTTTATGTCTTCGGATTAAAATTAAGAAATGCGTAAATTAAAGTTTAAACCCCGCGCAATAATTTTTGATATGGATGGAGTTATTATTGATTCTATGCCCTATCATTTTTTAGCCTGGTATGAGGCATTACGGCCTTATGGGGTAAGGGTTGGTTGTTTTGATGTGTATTCTAAAGAGGGAGAAAATTGGGAGAAAACGCTGGAAGATTTATTGAGTAAAGCGAAGATAGAGTCGAGCCCCTCTTTGTTAAAAGAAATATTCCTCAAGCGCAAAAATATATTTAAAAGGTATTTCAAGCGTTTTATCTTTCCGGGCGCTGAGGATTTTCTGGTTTGTTTAAGGAGGCAAGGGTATATACTTGGTTTGGTTACCGGAAGCCCTTTTCAGGAAGTTAACAGAATACTCTCCCGCAGGTTAAGATCTTTATTTGATACTTTAATAGCCGGAAACCAGGTTAAAAAAGGCAAACCTCACCCTGAGCCGTATCTTAAGTGCGCCAAGACAATGGGTTTAAAGCCTAATCAGTGTGTTGTGGTTGAAAACGCTCCCTTTGGCATAGAGTCGGCTAAGAAAGCAGGAATGTTTTGTGTTGCTTTGACCACCAGCCTTCCTAAAGAATATCTTGCTAAGGCAGATATAATAGCCGATAGCCTAAGCAACATCTCCGGGATTATCGAAGATTACTGCAGGCTTTCTCCGTTAGCAAGATAATTATATATCCCGTTGTGTTTTATGGAGTTTTCTCCCTGGAAAATTATTGTTTATTATTCCAGCCTGTGTTATCATAAAGATATAAGATTAAAAAGGAGGGATTATGGATTGGAGGGTATTTTTCTCCACTTTCGCTGCTGTTTTCTT
>CAZAPC010000038.1:0-9496 GCA_964486875.1 uncultured Planctomycetales bacterium | reverse complement strand
AAATAGGACATTCTTACTTTGCTAAATTAGGACATTATTATATTGCGATTACACAGACTTTTAACAGCCCTAAAGCTAAATAACGGATTCACCACTTTCCCCTGTGCGTATCCTTATAGCTTCATCAATGGTATAAATAAAAATCTTGCCGTCTCCGATCTCTCCCGTCCTTACGCTATCCATAATAACTCCGGTTATACGCTTAACATCATTATCCTTAACAACTGTTTCAATCTTTATTTTCGGCAGAAGCTCCACCCTGTATTTTTCCCCTCTCCACTACTGCACAACACCCTTTTGCTTTCCGTGGCCTTCAATCTCAGAGACCATAAGCCCTGTAACTCCTGCGGAACTTAAAGCGCTGCGCACTGCCTCAACGCTCTCCGGCCTTATAATAGCTTCTATTTTCTTCATTACGCCCTCCTAAATAGTATAAACCGGCTTTCTGCCGAAAAACTCAGGGTAGGCAGAATTACCATGCTCGCCGATATCTAAACCCTCAACTTCCTCCTTAAGCGATACCCTTATGCCCATGGTATATTTAAACATTTTCCAGAACAAAAGCGAAATAAAAAAAGTAAACCCAGCTACGCCTAATACGCCGCTTAACTGACGGGTTAATAATTTAATCCCGCCTCCGTAAAATAAACCGTTTCCTGTGGCTATGCCAGCGATTTTGTCCTGCGCAAATAATCCTACGCAAAGAGTACCGAAAATACCATTTACCAGATGGACAGATAGAGCGCCTACAGGATCATCAATCTTTATTTTGTCAAAGAAAATAACTGACAGAACCACAAGGGCGCCTGCGATTAAACCGATCACCATCGAACTTTGAACGCTTACAAAAGCACAGGCAGCTGTAATAGCCACTAACCCCGCTAGGCATCCGTTTAAAGTCATGCCTAAATCAGGCTTACCTAACAAACCCCAGGAAAGCAGCGTGGCGCTTATAATCGCCATAGCTACGGCCATATTAGTAGTAATAGCGACATGGCTTATAGCAACCGGGTCAGCAGACATTGTTGATCCGGGGTTAAAACCAAACCAGCCAAACCATAGAACAAACGTACCTAATGTCGCCATGGAAAGATTATGGCCGGGTATAGGACTTAATCTGCCGTTTTTATACTTTCCGAAACGCGGGCCTAAAACCAAAATACCTGCTAACGCTGCCCAGCCACCGACTGAATGCACGACCGTAGAACCGGCAAAATCAAGCATCCCCTTTACATGCAACCATCCCCCTCCCCATATCCAATGCCCCACAATAGGATAAATAAACATAGCCATGAGGAAAGAAAAAATAATAAAAGAATTATATTTAATCCTCTCTGCTACAGCTCCGGAAACAATAGTTGCAGCCGTACCGCAAAAGACAAGCTGAAAGAAAAATTTTGCCCACATCGGCACCCCTGTCCAGGAGAGTGCGGAATATACTCCCCTGTACGCTTCTCCGGTTGAAGGAGAATTATCCAAACCGCTTGCGAAAAAAAGTCCTTTTAAACCCATAAAAGCATTGCCGTCTCCAAACATAATCCCCCAGCCTAAAAGCAAGAAACCGAAGGATGAAACCGCGAAAACAACAAAGTTTTTAGATAATATATTAACGCAGTTTTTTGACCGCGCAAAACCTGACTCAACCATGGCAAAACCCAGATTCATAAAGAATACAAGCTTTGCGGTCATAAGAACCCAAATCGTATCAATGACAACCTTCATATCCATAAATCCCTCCTTGCATAAAAGACAAGGGCGTTCTTTCCTCAAGAACGCCCTTGTACATCTTTACACTTCAGCGTGTTTTAACCCATACGATACTACAAGTAATAGAAACCTAACTCTGGTAACAAATTATTTAATATTTTTGCGGCATCTTCCGCGTATCCTGCTTATAATTCTTACCACCATAACGTGCGATACGGACAGTTCAGCCCCTATCTTTCTTGTAGCAAAGCCCCTGCTTAATAAATCAACCACGGTCTTTTCTTTAAGATTTAACCCGCTATCCCGGATTTCCTGGGCAAGCAGTTTAGTATCCAATGAGCCGCGAATGTCATCCTGGTTTTCATCAATTACCGTATCCTTCAACCTTAAGTTATCAGAATCCTGGAAGGCCATTGCATCAAGGCTGAGCTACGGCTTTTCGTTTACCTTGCGGATATAATTTTTAAGGTGAAAATAACACCCCTGCAGAATATAACTATCGGTCTTACTATCCAATTTCCCTGAGTTAAAGTTCGACCATAAATGCAACAGCGCCTCCTGATAGAGATCTTCATGGCTGAAAGTGCGGTATCTGCCGTTTAACTTATAGGCAATGCGCTTTATGGTTGGAGATAATTTTCTGCTTAAGTCTTTGAATTCCATCGCCGTTTCCTTTTCGAGGCAAAGAAAAAAGCGGCTTTGATATTCCTTAACGGAATAAAAAAGTCGCCTTTGTCTTTCCCGTAACACAATCGCTGTGCTACATTAGAAAAAGTATACCACGCCCCGGATAACTTGTCAAGCCTTTTTGCTTTTTACATCATAAGCTAAAATTATTGCTTCAGCCACTTCCCGCATAGACTTGCGAGAGTCCATACTCTGCTTCTGTATAAGACGATACGCCTCCGAAGGCAAAACACTGGCCTCCTGCGATAAGATATCCCTTGCCCTCTCAACAACCTTTCGGGTTGTTAGCGCCTCCTCTGCGGAACGCGCACGCAGGTCAAGTTCGGCATTTTCTATGGCAATAGCCGCCTGATTAGCTAAAGCAGTAAGCAAATTTAACTCTGTTTTCGTAAAATCGTGTTTTTTGGAAGTATAGCAGTTAAGTACCCCGATGACCCTCCCTTTAACCGCCAAAGGTACGCTTGCCAGGGAAAAAAGCTTTTCTTTTTTTGCAATATCCTGGTTTAAATATCTTGCGTCTTTTCTTAAATCACGGACAACTATCGTTTTATTGTTTAAAGCTGCCTGGCCGGCTATCCCTTCCCCTAACTTTATGTTAGATTTTTTATTATACGCTTCGGATATAGACTGGGTTGCACGCACCACCAGTTCTTTTTTCCCGCAGTCCAAAAGCATCAAAGAAGATATCTTAGAATTCATTATTTCCGCAGTAACGTTGACTATAAGGCGCAAAAGTTCTTCTAAGTACATGCCCGAAGTAATAAGGTTTGCTACTTTCGAGAGAACTTCAATCTGTTTTACATAAATTTCGTAGTTATCTTTGCCTGCCTTAGCCATAGCTATTTATTTTAAGAATACGCTCATCCTGCGTAGAGCTTCTTTGAGATTGTCAAAACTTGAAGCGTAAGATATGCGGATATAATCTTTAAACTCTTTTCCAAAGGCTGTCCCGGGGACAACTGCGACCTTCTCCTGGCTTAAAAGCTTTTGGGCAAAATCCAGAGAACTTAAACCTGTCTTCTTAATACTAGGAAAGGCATAAAAGGCCCCCTGGGGCTTATGACAAGTTAAGCCTATTTCGTTTAGCCCGTCAATCACAAACTCCCTGCGCCTTTTATATTCACGCTTCATCTCTTCCACGGACTTTCTACCGGTATGAACGGCTTCGCATGCTGCCATCTGAGAAGTTATAGATACGCACATAATCGTATACTGATGGATCTTAGTCATCCCGGCAATAATATCTTTTGGGCCGCAGGCATAACCTACGCGCCATCCGGTCATAGCATAAGATTTGGAGAACCCGTTAAAATAAACTGTGTTATCCTTTGCGCCCGATAGCGAAGGAAACGGCACATGCTCAAAATCATAAGTTAAATCGCCGTATATCTCATCAGATAAACAGATAATACTATGCTTGGAAATAATCTTGCCTATTTCAGCTAGTTCTTTCCTGCTGTAAGATACTCCTGTGGGGTTACAAGGATAATTAAATATTATCCCTTTGGTTTTATTATCAATATGCCTCTTTAAATTTTCAGGAGTAAGCTTAAATCCGTCATCTTGCGTATCTATATATATAGGTAAACCTCCGGCTAGCTCTGTTAAAGGCCCGTAAGATACGTAGCTTGGGGCAGGAATTAAAATCTTATCATTTGGGTTTATAATCGTACGCAAAGCTAAATCCATTGCTTCGCTTACCCCTACAGTAATCAGTATCTCTTCATCCGGGCAGTATTCTATACCATATTTATTCTTCAGGTAGCGGCTGATGCTTAAGCGCAATTTATACAGCCCCTTATTAGATGTGTAAGAAGTAAGGCCTTCCTCGAGCGAAGATATACCGGCTTCGCGTATAGGCCAAGGCGTGGTAAAATCCGGCTCGCCGACACCCAGGGATATAACATCCTTCATACCTAAAACCAGGTCAAAGAATGCCCTGATCCCTGACGGCTGCATTTGTTCTACTTTTTTAGAAATGATATTTCTCATTGACTTATCTATCTGCCAAAACTTATTTTGTCGTGGGACAGCCCCCTTCGGGAACAGCCCCTACTGGCAATACTAGCGCATTTCGTTAATACGATATGGCTATTCTCTTATTCTCCTCTTTGTGCCTTAAGATAACCCCGTCTTCCTTATACTTTTTCAATAAGAAATGCGTAGTTGTGGCGCGGACATTCTCAAGACAAGAAAGCTTCTCTGCGACGAAATTTGAGACGGTATGTATATTCTTCCCTTCCACTACAAGCAGAAGATCGTAGGTCCCTGAAATAAGGTAGCAGCTGGATACTTCAGGAAAGGAATAAATACGCTCCGCAATCTTGTCAAAACCGACATCCTTTTGCGGGATAATATTAACTTCAATTAATGCGCGCAATCTGGATTCTTCTTCCCGGACCAGGTCCTTATTCAAAACAGCTTTATATCTTAAAATTACGCCCTCTTTTTCATATTTTCTTATTGCATCCTTTATATCTTTAGGCTTCTTCTTAAGCATCTTGGCGATATCTTCAGGCATTGTACGCGCATCCTTCTCTAGAATCTCCAGTATTTCATCCATTCTTGCCTCCGTTTTAAATGCGGCAGATAGCCGCGCTGTTTCTTTTATGCGCTGACCTTGCAATCATGCTTCTCACTTTATTTACTTTACTAGAAGGAGCGGCCTGTCCGGTTTTATTCTCAAGGCGCGTCAATATATCATCCAGCTCTCTATAAGTTATCCCCATCTCTCCTTCGTCTGTCTGGCCGTGCCAAAGGCCTGCAGTCGGAGCCTTAGAAATTATTTGCGATGGGATATTTAATTCACCTGCCAAAGCCCTTACTTGCCTTTTTAATAGCCCGGCTATAGGAAGAATATCCGCCCCTCCATCGCCGTACTTAGTAAAATATCCTACTGAAATCTCGGATTTATTACCCGTCCCGCAAACAAGGTAGTTAAACTTATTGGCGAAATAATAAAGTGCAGCCATGCGTAACCTGGGCTTAAGATTTGCCTTTGCAAGGCTGCTTCCTTCTGGCAGTATCTTTACAAAAACATCATAGACTTTAGACAAATCCACTAATTTTGTCCTCAATTTAAGGGACTTAGCCACTAATTTGGCGTCCTTAAGATCCTGCGGCATGCTATTACAGGGAAGAAATAAAGTCAGCACATTATTCCTTCCTGCCGCCTGGCAAGATAGAGCAGCAACCACTGCAGAATCTACCCCACCGGATAAACCCAAAACTATACCTTTGGCCTTAGAAGCTTTAATTTGTTTCTTTATCCAAGATACAATCTGTTTCTTCATTTTAATGGATTATATACCAGGGCAAAGCCAGGGTCAAGGAGATATTGCAAGTTTATAGTGGGATGGCGTGGTATATTTATTACGTGGCCTCTGAGGATGCCGAGCGGACACGGATACCCTTTGTAAAATATTATGGGGTAGAGCGAGGCACCGCAAGGGAGCGAAACCCATTCGACTACGCTCAGGGTTTCGTCCTGAGAGTAATCAAAGGACAAAATTTTGCCACGGCGGGGCAAAATGAACGTCCACGCAAGAAACATAACACGACAAGATCCGCTAAAGATTAACCGCGGGAAATCTGCAGAATCTGGTATTTGAGAATGCCGACGGGTATTCTTATTTCAACAATTTCGTTTAATTTATGATTTAAAAGCCCGCTTCCAATCGGCGAAGTAACTGATATCTTCCCGCTTTCATAATCCGCCTCTTCTGCAGAAACAAGCATATATTCAAGCTCTTCTCCTGTATCCAAATCTTTTAACCTGACCTTTGCGCCGATTAATACTTCATCTCTAGGCATCGCAACATCATCGATGATCTTGGCGTACGCAAGTTTCTCTTCAAGTTCGGAAATTTTCTTTTCGTTTAGCCCTTGAGCATCTTTTGCCGCATCATACTCGGCATTCTCAGAGATGTCGCCGTGGCTGCGCGCCTCGCCAACAGCTTTAGATAACTGGCGGCGCTTAACCGTCTTTAAATATTCTAACTCTTCTAATAATTTCCTGTGCCCTGAGCGCGTAAGGTAGATTTCTTTCATCTCTTACCTCTGCATATATTAACACATACTCCGCATATATACTGATCGACTAGCTTCTGCCTCTGAAATTCCTTCAATTTCTCAAAACACTTTATATGCTCGAATTCATCCGGGCTCTCTTTAATCGCCCCTGCAGGGCATACTTTAACACATAAATGGCAGCTCCCGCAATCTTTTTTGAGCGGCCTATCAGTCCTTAACGGCATATCCGTTAAAATAGTAGCTAAGCGAAACTGGCTTCCGAGCCTCTCATTAACTAGAAGATTATTCCTGCCTATCCATCCTAAACCTGCTAAAACCCCTATCTTTTTATGCGAAAGGTGCGCGCTCTGTTTCTCCCAGTCTAAAATAATCGAAGCCGGAATAGGAAGCGCCTTAAAACCCTTTCTCTGTATAAAATTAGCCGTCCTTAGCGCTGTCTGGTCTAGGTAAGCATTAACCGTACGGTAATGATGGAAGTAAAGCCTTGTAGGGGCATTGGATATATCGCTTAATATAGCCCCGGATAAACGTGATCCCAAGCATACTGCGCTCTGAAGCCCTTCGGATACGGATTCCAATGCCTGGAATTCCTTTTTGATAGCTTTAATATCCGCGACTCCGAAGAGGTCAATTCCTTCTTCCTGCGCAAATTTCTTAAGCGTACCGTAATTTTTTATCTTATCCATTAAGCTTCTTAAAATAGACCATCAACATCGATATTGCCGCAGGGGTTACCCCTGATATGCGCGATGCCTGCCCTAGAGTTAAAGGCTTAAATTTATTTAGTTTTTCTTTTATCTCTCTTGATAGCCCGGGTATATTCGCATATTCTATTCCCCCGGGGACCTTAATCTTCTCTAAGTTCTTAAACCTCTCTACATCCTTTAGCTGCCGCTCTATGAACCCGCTATATTTTACCTCTATCTCTATGCCTTGCGCAACATCAAAATCTAGGTTATCGAGTTCTTTATAGCCAAAAGGCTTAAGGTCGAAAAGCTCTACCTGCGGCCTTTTTAACAGGCCCTCAAGCGTTGTTTCTTTAAGTATCTTCTCCCCCCTAAAAGATTTAACCCGTGTTTTCTTTAAAAATAGTACCCCGTTCTTAATCGCATTAATTTTAGCTTCAACCTTTTCATAACTTGCCTTATTTAACAAACCGGTATTATAACCTATCTTACTTAAACGCATATCCGCATTATCTTCACGCAGAAGCAACCTGTATTCTACGCGCGATGTAAACATGCGGTAAGGCTCATTTGTACCCTTGGTAACGAGGTCATCTATTAAAACTCCGATATAGCTCGTAGAACGGTCTAAAATAAGCGCCTCTCTGTTTTGTATTCTTAAAGCGGCATTTATGCCGGCAACTAGCCCTTGCGCCGCGGCCTCTTCATAACCCGTAGTCCCATTAATCTGCCCGGCTGAATATAGGTTTTTTATGGTTTTAGTTTCAAGCGTGGGATACAGCTGTGTTGGCTCAAGGACAACATGCTCAATCCCATAACCAAAGCGGATAACCCTAGCATTCTCTAATCCCTCTATGGAATGGATCATCTTAAGTTGCACATCCTCGGGTAAGCTCGTAGATATGCCATTAGGATAAATTTCTTCAGTACTTAAGCCTTGCGGCTCTAAAAATATCTGGTGCCTATCTCTATCAGGAAATTTTACTATTTTATCCTCGATAGAAGGGCAATAACGCACGCCGGTTGATTTGATAATTCCGGCGTAAAGCGGAGACTTATCCAGGTTGCTTGATATTATCTTATGCGTATTCTTATTAGTATAAGTTATATGGCAAGAGACCTGCTTTTGCGGAAGCTCTTTCGTAGAAGAAGAGAACGGCTTAGGCATATTATCTCCATCCTGCACAATGAGCCTTGAGTAATCAATTGAATTTCTATCCAGCCGCGCGCAGGTACCAGTCTTAAACTTAAGCAGATTAAATCCCAATGAACTCAAGCTGCTGGCTAAACGCTCTGAAGCCGGCTCATGAATCCTCCCTGCGCTGAAATGCTTTAAGCCCACATGGATAATCCCGCCCAAAAAAGTCCCCGGGCATAGTATAACGCAAGAAGAAAATATTTTTTCCCCTTTACCAGTAATTATTCCTGTTATTTTACCTTCTTTAACAACAATCTCTTTTGCTTCGGCTTCTTCAACACTCAAGTTTACAGTATCCGTAACGAGGGTTTTCATGTATCTACCATAGATATCCATATCTATCTGGGCGCGGGATGAATGTACTGCCGCGCCTTTAGAAGAATTTAACATGCGGAATTGGATGCCGCAGGCATCGGCTGCCTTTGCCATCTGTCCCCCCAAAGCATCAATTTCGCGGACCAACTGGCCTTTGCCTACTCCGCCAATCGCCGGGTTACAACTCATTCTCCCTATAGAATTAATATCAAAGGTAAGCATTAAAGTTTTACAACCCAGGCGTGCGCCTGCCAAAGCAGCCTCTATGCCCGCATGCCCCGCTCCCACAACTATAATGTCATAATCACTCATATCTTAGGGACGGTTCTCAACTCAAAGCAAAAGTGTCCCCTTCCTCTTATTATTTAAGTTAGAAAATATTGTTTTAATCGTCTATTATATTAGGAGGTGATAAATATGCCCAGATTAGCAAGGATAACTGCTGAAAATTGTTGCTATCATATTATCACAAGGGGAAACCAGAAACAAACTGTTTTTCATGAGGCGAACGACTACGAAAAATACCTTCAACTTTTAAGTAAATACAGGACAAGGCATAAATTTAAGCTCTACGCCTTTTGCTTAATGCCAAACCATGTTCATCTTCTTACAGAAATCAGCCAACCGGATATCTTAAATAAGTTAATGCGCGGGTTAAACTTAAGTTACACATTATATTTTAATTTTAAATACGAAAAGGTCGGCCATTTGTGGCAAGATAGATTCAAAAGCAAAATAATAGAGAAGGATTCTTATTTATTGGAATGTATAAATTATATTGAGAATAATCCAATAAGGGCTCTATTGGTATCGGATATTAATGAATACCCCTGGAGCAGCCATGTGTTAAAAGGCAGAAACAACGCTCTTA